>CAUBGU010000006.1 GCA_958435545.1 uncultured Collinsella sp. | reverse complement strand
AAATTTCCACGACTTACCTTTCGACCTCATGAGGATCTCGCAGCGCCTTGGCGACACGAACCGTGCAGGCGGCCATAAAGGCCACGAAGCCGATCGCCTCGCCCAGAAGGAACATGCGAAATGCCTCTCCGAACAACGCAAACACAACCAAGGTAAAGACGAGCAGGGCGATTGCCGAGACCGCCAGACTCATCATGCCCTTGAGCATGTCCGCATTCTGCTTATCGTCAAGAACCGGCTTGAGCGTAAAAACAAAGGGAAGAAAGGCGATTGCGCCCGCGATGGCGCCTGCAACGATAGCGAGCAGATCGGCTACCTGAAACACTGGCGTCCTCACTTTCCTTTTTAACGCTTCACAGAACAGTTCCCGCCAAACATTGGTGACTATTGTACGAGCCAATCGCTAAAGTACAACCGAAAAAGCATCGGTTAATACGCACCTGTTCGTTTTCTTAAGACCTTCTTTATGCCGCAGGTACGGTAACGCGTTTTTCCGTACCCTGCGGGGCGAAACGTCCGTTAACAGGGGTGAGCGCGGTCGCCTTTTATTTGTCCGCGCGCACCGTTTCTTCGTATTTTCGACGTTAGCCGGTTTGGCCCAGAGACTACAGCGTGCCGTAGATGCGGTCGCCGGCATCGCCCAGGCCGGGGACGATGTAGGCGGCCTCGTTGAGGTGGTCGTCAATGGCGCAGGTATAGATATGCACGTCGGGGTCTTTCTCGGTCAGCGACTTGAGGCCCTCGGGGGCCGCGACGATGCACAGCATGCGAATGTCCTTGACACCGCGCTCGCGCAGATAGCCGATAGCCATCTCGGCAGAACCGCCCGTGGCGAGCATGGGATCGACGACCAGGCAGATACGTTGGTCGATATCCCTGGGCATCTTGCAGTAATACTCATGCGGCTCGTGGGTGACCTCGTCGCGCTCCATGCCAATGTGGCCCACGCGGGCAGAGGGCACCAGGTCGAGGATGCCGTCGACCATGCCAAGGCCCGCGCGCAGAATGGGGACGATGGCGAGCTTCTTGCCGGCAAGCTGCTTAAACGTGGCAGTGGTGATGGGAGTCTCGACTTCGACATCCTCCATGGGCAGGTCGCGCATGGCCTCGTAGCCGTCAAAAAGCGCGAGCTCGCGCACGAGCTGGCGGAACTGGTTGGTGCCGGTCGACTTATCGCGCAGGATCGACAACTTGTGCTGGACGAGCGGATGGTCGACAAGCGTCACGCGGGACGCATCGTAGGTAACGGTCATGGGTTGATTGCCCCTTTCGTTGCGGCCGGAAGATGGCCTTGCTGACAAGGCGCATGGCGACGTTGTTGCCTCGCGCCGTGCATAAGTTTAACGGTTTGTTGTATCGAGCGCCCCGTCGCAGCCCTATTGAGCGGTGCTGAGCGAACGCCTGACCGCATCGTGCCAACCGTCCAGGTTGTGCTCGCGACGCTCAACGGACATATGGGGATGGAATGTCTTGACGATCTGGGTGTTTTGCTCCAGCTCCTCCAGATCCTCCCAATACCCAACCGCGAGGCCCGCCAGATACGCGGCACCGATCGCCGTTGTCTCCACCGACTCACATTGCAGTACGGGGATATCCAGCAAGTCTGCCTGGAACTGCATGATGAACTCGTTGCGCGAGGCGCCACCATCGACGGACAGGCGCTCGATCGAAAGACCCACGTCCTGCTCCATGGCACGCAGCACGTCATAGCTCTGATAGGCCATGGACTCGCAAGCGGCACGCACGATGGTCGCGCGACTCGAGGCGCCGGTCAGACCGCATACGATGCCGCGGGCGTGCGCGTCCCACCATGGTGCACCCAAGCCCGCAAAAGCGGGGACAAAGTAGCATCCCTCGTTATCGCCGATCGAAGAGGCGAGCTGTGCCGATTCGGATACGTTGGAGATAACGCCCATGTTGTCGCGCAGCCAGTTCATCGTTGAGCCGGCGGCAAAAATAGAGCCCTCGAGCGCATAGCTGACCTTGCCGTTCGCAGCGATACCGATGGTGGAGACCAGGCCATTCTTGGATTCGACGATCTCGTCGCCGGTGTTCATGAGCATAAAGCAGCCCGTGCCATAGGTGTTTTTGGTCTGGCCGGGATAGAAGCAGCAGTGGCCGAACAGCGATGCCTGCTGGTCGCCCGCCACGCCCATGATGGGCGGCATGTTGGTCATGATGTCGCTCGCGACGCGGCCGTAGTCGCCCGAGCTCCAGCGAACCTCGGGCATCATGGAACGTGGAACGTCAAAGAGCGCCAGCAGGTCGTCGTCCCAATCGAGCGTATGGATATTAAAGAGTGCCGTGCGGCTGGCATTGGTGTAGTCGGTGGCAAAGACCTGGCCGCCGGTGAGGTTGTAGATGAGCCAGGTGTCGATGGTGCCAAACATGAGGTCGCCCGCCGCCGCGCTCTCGCGTGCGCCGTCGACGTTGTCGAGAATCCACTGCACCTTGGAGGCCGAGAAATACGGGTCAAGCGTAAGTCCCGTGCGGGAGCGCACCAGCTCCTCGCAACCCTGTTCAACCAACGCGTCGATCGCCGGCGCGGTACGACGGCACTGCCATACGATGGCGTTATAGATGGGCTGGCCGCTCACGCGGTCCCAGACCACCGTGGTCTCGCGCTGGTTGGAGATGCCGATGGCGGCGATGCGATCGGAATGGATGCCGCTCTTAAACTGAACCTCCATCATCACGCCGATCTGGCTGGCAAGCACCTCCGTGGGATCCTGCTCCACCCAGCCGGGGCGCGGGAAGCTGGTTTTGACGCTACGACGCGCCTGGGCAACGATGCAGCCGTATTCGTCGACAATGGCCGCGAGTACCGAGGTAGTGCCGCAGTCGAGCGCCATGATGTAGGAACCGCCAAAGTTAAACGAGGCATCTTCCATGCCCAGGCTGCCCAGATTCAACGACATCGCTTACACCCTTCTATTGCATCGGGTCGGACAGGACCCGCTCGATCTCTGATGCGGGAAGTGCGCCTTGGCGCAGGATCTGGAGCTCGCCATGCTTAAACGTCACGATGGTCGAAGCATCGCGGCACGGCGTCTCGCCCGCGTCGACGGCCACATCGACCCCCTCCAGAATACGGTCCTCAACGGCGGCAAAGCTTGCCGGCGCGGGCGCGCCGTGCGTGTTGGCGCTGGTGCAGGCAAGCGGACCGCCACAAGTACGGATGAGCGCCTGCACCACGGGCGAGGCCGACGCGCGAAGGGCCACCGTATCGTCGGCGGCGCGCATAAAGGTCGGCACGCAGGGCGCCGCCTTGACCACGATAGTCAGGGCACCCGGCCAGCATCGTCGGGCGAGCACGCGGGCCTCATGAGGGATATCCACGCCATAGCGATCGAGTGCCTCGGCATCATCAACCAGCCAGGCGACCGTTTGGGTGAGTTCACGCTGCTTGAGGGTAAAGATGCGACGGTAGCCGGTACCGAGCGCAGGGACTGCGGCGCCGTTGACGGCAGCCTGCGGATCGCGCGGCCACGATGGGAATTCGCTTGTATCTTGGGGCACGGCGTCCGAGAAGGCGTTGACTGCCACGGCGACACCGTAGACGGTCTCGGTCGGAATCAAGGCCAGGCCGCCGCGGCCGAGCACCTCGGCCGCGCGCTCGACGGCAAGCCGATGCGGCTCGCGCGTTCCCTCATATACCCGATAGACCGTCTGCATGTGTATGCCAGCCCCTTACGCTCTGGTGCAAGTTTGTTTACTGTGGGGCATTCTCGCACGAAACATTCAACCTATTTGCCCAGAGCGCATGTTGGTTTGGTGAGCGGCTCTAGTAGTCGGTGAAAGTGAGGGGGTTATTGGACTGCGACGAACTTCTTTGGCCTGCCGGCGTGGCGTTCTTGGGCGGCGTAGCGCTCGATGCTGTCTATCGTTATCATCCGACGGCCGTCGACGAGTTCAACATCGAGCTTTCCGGCTTTGACCAGCGCGGTAATCCGCGGAGCGGAGACTTTGAGGTCCAGCGCTGCGTCTTTAAATGTTCGGCACGCCGCTTCCCGAGCGTCATCGTGGTCGATTTCGACTGAAAGGGCCACGACCTCGGCCGAGCGTTCGTACCCTGCCGGAGTCAAACCGTTGTTGAGGTCGTCGGCCAAAAACGCCATCAGTGCCTCGGTGGCATGGGCAATCGCTTCTTCGCGTGTGTCGCCATCGGCAAAGGCGCCGGGAATCTGCGGGAAGCTGGCGCAGTAACCGTCGTCTTCTTTTATGAGAACGCAGTCATAGGTAAATCGCTGCCTCATTTTCCCTCCAACTACCATCCAGCTTGGCGACGAATACTTGCCCACGTGCCCTTCTTTGGTCGATCACCACCAGAGCCGTTCACGGTGACAACACGGTCACCAGAAACATACTTAGCATGGCTACCGACTTGCGCGACCTTCACGAATCCATCGTGCTTGAGAAGGGCAATGATTTCCCGAAAGGTAGGAGGTTGCATGGGCCGACCTCTTTCAGCCGTCCTAATTATAAATTTATTTATAATTTTTGCTAACCAGTTAATAAATATTACTGGCGCTGTTTGGGCTCGGTGACGATGGCTCGGACGATGCGGGGGCGATCGGTGAGGTCGCGGACGATGCGCACGTCCGAGAGACCCGCCTGGCGGCAGAGCTCGGCGGCGGCGTCGAGGGCACCCTCGTAGAGCTCGCAGGCAAACAGGCCGCCGGCGCGCAGCATGTAAGGCGCCGCATTGAGCAGGCGGCGGAAGATATCGAGGCCGTCGGCGCCGCCCTCAAGCGCCAGGTCGGGCTCGAAGTCCTTGACCTCGTGCGGCAGTGAGCGCATGACGTCGGTCGGAATGTAGGGCGGATTGGAGACAAGCACGTCGAACGTGCCCCACTCTTCGCGGGGAATGGAACTCACCAGGTTCGTGAGACTAAAGGCGACCTCGTCGTACGTGAGGCCAAGCGCATCGCGGTTTTTGGTGGCCAAATCGATAGCGCGCGGCTCGATATCGGTGGCGGTGCAGGTAACGTGGCCGCGGCGCTCCCAGGCAAGGGAGAGCGAAATGCAGCCCGTGCCGCAGCCGACCTCGAGAACGCGGGCGATGCGGGGCTCGGCTGGGGCAGGCGAAGCGGCATCCTGAGCTGAAGCCGTCTCCTGGTCGGCACCCTCGATGGCGATGCCGTATTCGTCGAGCTCGGGCTCGGCGGCTTCCGCGGCTTCGGCTTCTGCTGCCTGCGCGGCGGCTTCCTCGGCCTCGCGGTCGGCCAGTTCCTCGGCATAGGCGCGACTGCCCAGCACATCGCCGCCCAGCGCCGCCTCGTCGGCGGCCGTCAGGTTGGCGGCACGGCGCTCGGCGGTCGCGCGTTCGTCTGCCAGCGCGGCCTCAGCCTTGCGTGCCTCCTCGACCTCATCGTTCCAAGGCAGCTCAACACGCTGACGGGCAGCAGCCTCGGGGCTCAGCACCTCGGCATCCAGATAATTGAGGACTTCCTCGACGAGCATCTCGGTCTCGGGACGCGGAATGAGCACGCCGGGGGCGCACGTGACGTCGATCATGCGAAACTGCGTGCTGCCGGTGATGTACTGCAGCGGTTCACCTTTAGCGCGACGAACAACGGCCGCGTGCATGGTCTCGAGCTGAGCCGCGTTAAGCGTCTCGTCCATGCGCATATATAAGTCGATGCGTGCCAAACCCGTGGCAGCGCAGAGCAGCCACTCGGCAGAAAGACGGGGGTGCTCCTCGCCGCGCTCGGCCAGGTACTCCTTGGTCCACTCGAGACAACGCTTGATGGTCCAGATCTCGTTTGCCATGGGGTCCTCCCCTCTTAAGCGCCAGGCGGCGCGCGAATGTCGGAGCAGATTGTACGCGAGGCCAGCGCTTGGCAAGAGACGATTGAAGGCGATTATCGAGAATCAGCCCAGATTTTTGGTTTGACCCCGTCCAAAGTGCTCATTCGTCGACGTTCATATCTGCATCCGTCAAGCTTTTGGCAAGGTTGCCCCAAAACTAACCAATATCTAACCAAACGCTTGCCACATCGCTTGACGCGCGACGCGTCAAAAATCGCCCCACGACTTCTTGGACGATTTTTCGAGCAATAATTTCGGTATCAAATAAATGTCGATAATTGCTTTGAGCAGGCAAACAGCCTAAAGTCCATCAAGACGGATTGAATAACATCTCAAAGCAATGTACCCAACCCAGTCATTTAAGTACGTCCCCAATGACTACCTCTAAGGCGCCGCAGGTTGAGCATAAGTCAGCGAAAACGCCCCTAAGCGAGCAAGGTGACGTGAAAGAGGAGGGAAGCGTACTTCGGTACGCGACCGACGATTGAACGTCAGATTGCCGCTTAGGGGCGTTTGCAGCGTCGAGCCGTTACGGCGTTTGGTAAAACGCCGTAACTTAAACGGCCTGTGCCAGCTTCTCGGCACGCTCGGCGGCGGCGAGCGCCTCGATCACGGTGCCGAGCTGATCGCCCAGAAGGACACCGTTGTAGGTGGAGTTGAAACCGATGCGGTGGTCGGTCACGCGGTCCTGGGGCTGGTTGTAGGTGCGGATCTTCTCGGAACGGTTGCCGTGGCCGATCTGGCTCTGGCGCTCGGCACCAAGCTCTGCCTGCTGCTTCTCAAGCTCCATCTCGTACAGACGGGCGCGCAGCATCTGCATGCAGACCTCGCGGTTCTGAATCTGGGAGCGCTGCTCCTGCGACTGCACCACGGTGTTGGTGGGCAGGTGGGTGATGCGCACGGCGGAGTAGGTGGTGTTAACGCACTGACCACCAGGGCCCGAGGCGCAGTAGGTGTCGATGCGCAGGTCGGACTGGTTGATCTGGACGTCGATCTCCTCGGCCTCGGGAAGCACGGCGACGGTTGCCGTTGAGGTCTGGATGCGGCCCTGGGACTCGGTCTTGGGAACGCGCTGGACGCGGTGCACGCCGGACTCGAACTTCATGACGGAGTAGACGCGGTCGCCCTCGACCTTGAACTCGATGGACTTAAAGCCGCCGGCCTCGCTGGGGCTGGAATCGAGCACAGTGGTCTTCCAGCCACGCGACTCGCAAAAGCGCTGATACATCTTGTACAGGTCGCCGGCGAAGATGGCCGCCTCGTCGCCACCGGCGGCGGAGCGGATCTCGACGATGGTGTTCTTGTCGTCGTTGGGGTCGCTCGGGATGAGCATGTACTTGATATCTTCCTCGAGCTGGGGAAGCTTGGCCTCGTTTTCGGAGATGTCCATCTGGAGCATCTCCTTCTCATCGGCGTCGGTGGTATCGTGGAGCATTTCCTTGGCAGCCTCGATGTCGTCGAGCGCGCCGATGTACTCGCGCGAAGCGGCAATGAGGTCGGACTGGTGCGCGTACTCCTTGTTGAGACGCGTGAACTCCTTGATGTCGGAGGCGACGGCCGGGTCGGACAGCTTCTTCTCGAGCTCCTCGTAGGCCTTGATGATCTTTTCGAGCTTGTCGCGCATGACGGACTCCTTTATATGCGTGAAGGCGAAAATCGGCAGAATTGATGGGGCGCGAGGCGCCACTGCGGGGGTAAGCCCAGCTAGAGCATGTCGATCTTCAGATACATGCGCATCCCTTCGCGTATGGGGTACATAGTTGCGGTCTAACCCATATATGATAGCGTGCGCAGGCAAACCTGCATATAACCCGCACGGAATCCGACAAAGAGACAGTCCCTTTGTCGGATTCTAGAGCGTGTGGAGCAGGGCGATGAGGAAGCGGACACCCTGGAGGTAGGCGCAGCGAGTGATGCGCTCGTTAGTGCCGTGGACGCCGCGATCGCACTCGTCATCGTCGACCACAAAGGCCGAGAAGCGAATGCACTCGGAGCAAATGCGCTGGTAGTTGGCAGCGTCGGTCGCACCGATCACGGTCGAAGGGACAATCGCCAACGGCTCAGATGATCCGTTTTCCTCTGTCCCCAATGGATCACGGAAATAGCGGGCGGCGATGGCGCGAACGGCCTCGAGCCCCGGTCCACCGACACGCGGAGACGGCGAAGGCTCGGAGCTGCCGGGGCCCAGCTCCACTTCGACACGACCGGCAAGGTCCGCCCCGGCAACCGCCTCACGGCAGCACGCCACAACGTCGGCCACGCTCGTACCCTCGAGCATGCGGAAGTTAATGTTGGCCCACATATCCTGCGGCATTACGTTGGCGCCGGTGCTACCACCCTCGATCTGCGTGGGCGCGCAGGTGGTCGTCACCAGCGGATAGAGCTTTTTGCTGGCGAGGCAATCGCGGACAATGGCATCCCCGTTGGCGGCAATTTCATCGGCCGTGTAGAGCCTCAACTCGATGAGTTGAGCGGCAAGCAAGTCGGTCACGCGCGTCGGCCACTCGATATCGCAGATTGCGGTGATGGCACGGCTGAGCACCTCGAGCGATGTGCCGCCGTAGGGGTTGGACGAATGCCCGCCCTCACTCTTCGTCTTGAGCACGATATCGGCATAGCCCTTCTCGGCAAGGTCGGCATGCATAAGCCAGCCCTCGCCCGCGCCATACTCGGCAGCCGAAACAATACGGTAGTCACCCTCGTCGATCAGGTACTCAAGCTCAATGCCGCGCTCCTCGAGCGCGCGGCCGATGGCGCCTGCGCCGCACTGCGTGGTTTCCTCGTCCTGGCCAAAGGCGAGCAGCAGGGTACGCTTGTGCTCCCAGCCGTGCGCGAACGCATACTCAACCGCCTCGAGAATGCCTGCGACCTGGTCTTTCATATCGATGGCGCCGCGACCCCAAATGTAGGTGTCGTCCACATGTCCGCTAAAGGGGGCATGCGTCCAGTCAGCCTCGGTGCCGGGTACCACGGGAACCACGTCCATGTGGCCCATGAGCATAATGGGCTTGAGGGCAGAGTCGGAACCGCCAAGCGTCACCAATAGCGAATGGTCGATAAGCTCGACCTTACCCGCCGTAAATACGTGCGGCCAAGCCTGCTGCATATACGAGCGCAGGTCGTCGAACGGCTGCCAGTCCACCGCCTCGGCATCCATACTCGAAATAGTCGGAAACGACAGCACGCGGCCCAGGCGCTCGCACGCACCAGCTTCGTCCAAATCGGCAAAATCATCCTCATGCGCAAAGAAGCGCCAGACCTCGACCATGACATCCTTTCGATTGTGATGACGAGGGCCGCCCCACCGGAGCGGCCCTGCCACGTAAGCGTTTGCGGTCGGCTATTTGTCCTCGAGATAACGCGAGAGGAACTCGCGGGTACGCTGGTGCTTGGGGTTGCCGAAGAGCTCCGTCGGCGCGGCGTCCTCGAGGACCACGCCCTTGTCCATAAAGACCACGCGGTCGGACACCGTGCGGGCAAAGGCCATCTCGTGCGTGACGACGACCATGGTCATGCCGTCGGCAGCGAGCTTGCGCATGACCTCGAGCACCTCTCCCACGATCTCGGGGTCGAGTGCGGAGGTCGGCTCGTCGAACAGCATGATCTGCGGATTCATGCATAGGGCACGAGCGATGGCAACGCGCTGCTTTTGGCCGCCGGACAGGCGACCCACGGCGGCGTGCGCGAACTTCTCGAGCCCCACGCTCGTCAGATGCTCCATCGCGACCTTCTCGGCCTCGGCCTTGCCCATCTTTTTGAGCGTGACGGGCGCGAGTGTGCAGTTGTCGAGCACGTCCATGTTGTTGAACAGGTTAAAGCCCTGGAACACCATGCCGATGTCCTCGCGGAGTTTATTGATATTGCAGCGCTCAGCCGTAAGGTCCTGGCCGTGGAACCAGATGTGGCCCGCGTCCGGGGTCTCGAGCAGGTTGAGGCAACGCAACAGCGTCGATTTGCCCGAACCCGAAGCGCCGATGATGGTGACGACCTCGCCTGATTTGACGGACAGGTCGATGCCTTTGAGCACCTCGAGCGAGCCGAAGCTCTTGCGCAGGCCCTCGACGCGGATAAGCGGCCCATTGGTCTGTGCGGCGGCCGCGGTGCCGGTAGTGGCGGTATCTGCCATGATGATTCTCCTCGTCTTGAGCCTAGTTGGAGCTGGGCAGCGTGACCGGAGCCTCGGCGCCGAGCTTTTTGCCAAAGGCCTCGAGCAGGCGGCTCGCCACGAGCGTCAGGATCAGGTAGACCACGAGCGCCACGCAGTAGACCTCCATCTGGCGGTAGTACACGCCGGCGACGGTGGTGGTGGCGTACATAAGGTCGAACACGCCGATGACCGAGAGCACCGACGAATCCTTGATGTTGATGATGAGCTCGTTGGTGAGCGCCGGAATCGCGTTTTTAATGCCCTGGGGGAACACGACTTTGCGCATAGCCTGCCACTGCGACAGACCCAGCGAGCGTGCTGCCTCGGCCTGGCCGGGATCGATGGACTCGATGCCACCGCGCAGGACCTCCATCATGTAGGCGGTGGAGTTGAGCGAGATAGTGACGAGGCCGGCGGTGAAGGTACTCCAAATCTGGTTGGCCTGGGCGGTCTCGAAGCCCATGCCACGCAAAACGGTGAAGCCCGCGTAATAGATGAGCAGGCCCTGGACCATCATGGGCGTGCCGCGCACGATGGTAGAGTAGATGGTCGCAAAGCCGCGGCCAATGCTCTTAAAGAAGCGCACCAGGTCGTTGTCCACGCGATCGAAGGTCTGAATACGCAGGAACACAAAGAGCAGCGCCAGGAAGAATGCGATGACGGTGCCGAAGGTGGCAAGCGCGATGGTGATCTCGATACCGCGGATAAAGAAGTCCCCGCTCTTGTAGGTCATGTAGACCAGGCTCGACAAAAAGTCGCTAGGGTTGGAATCCGAGACGATGCTCACCTGTACCAGGTCGATAAACGACATGACGCAGCGGTCCACGAAAAAGATCACCGCGATGGCGACCACGACGTAGCTGCCCAGGCGCGCGCCGTGGCGGAAACGCTCGGATGCGAACGGCGACTTTTCGCGATAGTCGCTCCAGTGCATAATCTTGGTGACGAGCGCCGCCGCCGACACGACGAGCCAGGCCCAAAGGATTGCCCAGAGGCAATCTTGGAACACGCCCGTAGGCGCCAAGAAGCTCAGCGGCGTAGGATTGCGCTGACTAAACGCCAGGCCGAGCGCCGCGATGACGCTCGTGCCCAGGTACACATAACGGTGGTCGGCCTTGATAAAGGAGGCCAGACGATTGATGGTTTTCATGCTGCCTCCCTATGCCGGCTGGCGGTCGAGGCACGCGTCCCACATTTGGTCGCGCTCCTCTTGGCTAATGCCCTTGAGTGTCTTGTCGATGAGCTTAAGGAGCTTGTCCGAGCCCTTGCGGCAGCCGACGTTTGCCGCGACCTCCTGCTTAAAGCCCTCGCCCTCGGCAAAATGAATGGGGACGATGCCCGGGTTTTGGGCCATATAGCCCTTCTCGTTCTCGGTGTTGTAGGTCACGGCGTCGCACGTGCCCTGCAGCAGGTTCGAAAACACCGTGGGAACCGAATCGACCGGGTTCTTGTGGACAACGCCCGGGATCTCGTCGATGACGGTGTCGAGCATGGTGTCCTTTTGGCCGAGTACCGTGGCACCGCTGAAGTCGCTGAGCTTGGTGGCGTTCTGGTAAGGCGAGCCCTCTTTTACGAACAGGCCAAAGTAGCCGATAAAGTACGGGTCGGAAAAGCCGACGGACTCCTCGCGCTCGGGCGTAGCGCTCATACCGGCGATGATGAGGTCGATCTGGCCGTTGTTGAGCGAATCGATAAGGCCCGAAAAGCTCTGCTTGACGGCGACGGGCTCGCCACCGAGGGCCTTGCAGACGATCTTGGCGATCTGCACGTCGTAGCCATCGGCGTAGGCTCCCTGCACGTTGTCGATGGGAATGGTGAACTCGCTGGCTTCGGAGACCTGCCAGTTGTACGGGGCGTAGGCCGCCTCCATGCCAATGCGGATCTTATCCTTGCCGATCACGGAATCGGACAGGTCGTCGCGACCGCCACCCGTCGTGGGCTGGACCACTTTGAGCGTGGACGGGCGCTGGCAGCCGGCAAGTGCGCCGGCGACGACAGAAGCGCTCGCAGCGAGGGCGCTACCCAAAAAGATGCGACGGCTGCATACCGGCTGTGGATGCGCGTCGCGTTGATGGGGAGAATGCATAATCTGCCTTCCCTGTTGAATCGTACGCTAACGACTTAACAGGATACCGCTCAGCGTTACCTCCAGCAGATGCATATATAAGATGCATATATACAAGTTTACGAACTGAAAACGATTGGTAGTCGTTGGGGACGTTCTTAAACGACTAGTCAAACAAGAACGTCCCCAACGACTAGGCATGAAAAAGGCAAGGCATAAACCTTCTGGTCATGCCTTGCCTTTTGAATGACAAATTATCGCTCTGGACGGCGCGCAGCATCGACCGAGCGGCGGAACCTCTAGAGCAAGGTAACGCTAAAGCTGCGCTTGTCCGTCTCGCCGGGAGCCAAGGTGATGGTGTTGACCTTGTGCTCAAAGACGTCGTCCTCGGTGTCCGTGGTGGTATGACCGGTCCAGGGCTCGAGCGCCACAAACGGGGCGTCGTTGGCGGCAGACCACACGCCGATGTACTTAAAGCCCTCAAAGTCGATCTTGACGCCGTGGCCCGACTTGCGGCCGCGCAGCGTGAGCGTGGAGCCCGGGGTATCAGTGAACATGATGGCGTCGTTATCGAAGCTGCGGTGCGTGATGGGCAGCACGTCCGAGTTATCTGGAGCCTTGTAGCTACCCTCGAACGTCATAAGGCCATCGGGCGTGATGACGGGGGCCTCGTTAGTCCAAGCCTCGGTAAACGCCAGCTCGTAATCCTCGAACGCCTCGTCCTCGGCACCGGGGGCGGGCACGTTGAATGCGGGGTGGCCGCCCACCGAGAACGGCAGGTCCACGTCGCCGGTGTTGGTGACGGCAAAAGTCTGCGTGAGGGTGGCGTCGCCGGTCAGGGCATAGGTCATGTTGAGCTTAAAGTGGAACGGGAACGCCTTGAGCGACTCGGGCGTGTCGGTGAGCTCGTAGGTAACGGACGAACCGTCCTCCGGCACCCCGACGATCTTGTGCTCGACAATGCGCGCGATGCCGTGGCGCGCCATCTCGCAGGTGCCGGCGGCAGACGTCGCCGTGTTGTTGCGCAGCGATCCCACGATGGGGAACAGGATAGGCGCGTGCTTGCCCCAAAAGGCCGGGTCGCCCTGCCACAGATACTCGTTGCCGTTGAGGGCAAGGCTCGTGAGCTGGGCTCCCATGGAATCGATGGCCGCGGTGAGGCCGCCGCGCTTGATGGTAGTGACGGTGGACATACTACTTCCTCCAAAAGTAAACAACAGTGTCGAGGGTTATTGTCCCACTCTTGGCGGCGGGGCTGAGTGGCAGGCGCAGTTATTGAGCAATAGCGTAGAGGTCAAACCCGCCCTGCGGCGTGCTATCGACCGTATCGGGTGCTTGCGAATTAAAACTCACCGGAACCATGCGCTTTGAGGCGCGATAACGCGTGCCGTCGGTGGCGACGGGCGGCTCATCCACCGTGAGCTCGTAGTCGCCGGGCTTGAGCTCGATACCGTCACCTTCGGAATTGACGTATTGGTACTCGTCGATTGCTTGCCCCTTGAGCGTGCGGCCCACGATATGGACGAGCATTTGGCTGTCGCCGCGCGCGGTATCCCACGTCGCGCCGTCCTTAACCTCGACCGACACACGCACCGAGCGCGTGCGGCTGAGCGATTGCTCGACGGACATCTCAACCTTGGCGGCGTCTTGGCGCTGCTGCTCGACATGGCCCCAGATGCTACCGATTGCCGAGCAGGCGATAACGCCGGCCATGAAGGCGATGAGGATGGGGCCGAGCGGAGAGCGGCGTCCCGCGTCTTCCTCATGAGCCAGGTCGGGGCGATGCGTTGGCGCAGGCGCCTGAGCACCCTGCGCGGGCACGTCGAGAATGTTGAAAGATGCCGTACTGCCGGGGTCGATGGTGTGGCGCGGTTGCGGGGTCTTTGCCGGCGAGATGGACATGTCGGCTGGCTCACCCAGCGTGGCCGTGGCATCGGCCTTTGCCTCGTCGGCCTCGGCCTGAGCCCAGGCCTGTTCAAAAGTCAGGGGCTCGGCGGCATCGGAGGCGGCATCCGTCTCGACGGCATCGTTGCCGGTCTCGTCCTCGTCGCCCGACACGTCACGCGGCGCGGGCTCGTCCCACTCCTCGTCCGGAGCCTCGCCCTCGCTATACCACCATTCAAAATTATCGATATCCATACGGGGCGCCCCTTAGGCCTCGCAAATAAACACTTGCTAGTCTTATACCCGCAGACGGCGCCAGAGCTCGCCGACACAGACAGGAAAACCGTCACAACATTCGGCGCTTTTCCTCGTTTTCGAGATTTTCGCCGAATGTTGTGACGGCTTGGGCGACTGGCTGGCAGCGCAATGTGACAAAGGAGCTGCCCCTTTGTCACATTCTGCTAGAGTTGCAGGGATTGAATCCCGCCTATTCATGCGACATTGGAGTGACAACCTTGACCGCCGCAACCACGCCTAAAAGTAAGTCAACCGCCGCCGCGCTCTCCCCCGCGCGCACCAAGCTCTGCCTGGCGCTGCTCGTGCTGTTGGGATTCTCGCTCGGCTGCTCCGAGTTCGTGGTCATCGGCATCGAAAGTGACTTGGCAACGGAACTCGGCGTATCGCTTGCCACCGCAGGCCAACTTATTAGCGTGTTCGCACTGGTCTACGCTATCGCGACGCCGGTGCTCGCGCTCAGCACGGGGCGTTTTCGCCGCTACCAGCTGCTCGTGTGCTACAGCATCGTCTTTGTGCTCGGCAACCTGGTCATGGCGTTGACGCCCAACTTCCAGGTGCTGTTCATCTCGCGCATCATCCTGGGCTCCGTCTCGGGCGCACTGCTCGCCGTGGGCGTGACGTACATCCCCGAGCTGCTGTCCCCGCAGCAAACTTCGCTTGCCATCTCGGTGGTATATGGTGCGTTTTCCGTGGCGATGGTCTTTGTGACTTCGATCGGCAAGTTTGTGGCCGACACGCTCGATTGGCACGTGGCCATGTACGGCACGCTGACCTTTGCCGTTTTGATCTGCGGAGCGCTCGTGGCGTTTATGCCGCGCGCCGGGCAAACCGACGAGCCTGCCACCTTTCGCGAGCAGGCGGGTCTGCTACGCGAGCCGAGCATCATCACCGGCATGCTCATCTTTTTGTTTGGCGTGGGCTCGGTCTATGTGTTCTACGGCTACGTGACGCCTTATCTTGAGCAGGTGCTGGGCATGGGCACGGTCGAAGCCAGCACCACGCTCATGGCCTACGGCGTGTTCTGCCTGATCTCGAACATCCTGGGCGGGTGGATCGATGCGCGCTTTGGCATGAAGGCGCTGCTTGTGACGTTTGTGCTGCAGGCTGCGGCGTTACTCGGGCTGTTTGCTTTGGGCGGCACCATGCCGCTCGCGCTGGTCTTTGTCTTTAGCTTGGCGCTGCTCATGTACCTGTTCTCGGTGTCGTGCATCACACACTTTATGGATGTGGCACGCAGCCGCCACCCCAAGTCGATGGTACTCGCAAGTTCGGTTGAGCCCATGGCGTTTAACGTCGGCATCTCGTTTGGCACCGCAGTGGGCGGTGCCGTGGTAAGCGGCGTTGGCATTGCGTACGTGGGCGCAGTGGGTGCCGCGTTCTCGCTTGTGGCCTGGGCGCTCACGCTGGTGACGATTAAGCTCGCCCGCTGGGAGCGCAAGCGGGCAAGGGCGTAGGCGTAGATGCGATACTCGAGCTCGATGATGGCGATCGAACGAAAATCGCATATGCAACGTGTACTGTTTATCTGTCATGGGAACATCTGCCGCTCGACGATGGCCGAGTCGGTGTTTACCGAGCTGGTGCGGCGCGCCGGGCGCGCGGGCGAGTTTGTCATTGACTCCGCTGCGACCTCGACCGAGGAGATCGGCAACCCGCCACACCACGGTACCGTTGCCAAGCTGCGCGAGGTCGGGATTCCCGTCGTCGCACATCGTGCACGTCAGGTGCGTCGCGCGGAGTATGGCGACTGGGACCACATTGTCTATATGGACGACGAGAACGCCCGCGCCCTGTACCGAATTTTTGGGAAGGACCCCGATGGCAAGATCTCGCGCCTGCTCGATTGGACCGATCGCCCCGGCGACGTGGCCGACCCCTGGTACACCGGCAATTTCGATGCCACCTACCGCGATGTGCTCGCCGGTTGCACCGCTATGCTCGAGCAGCTGTAGGCGCTCGGGCGGCGCGGATATACGGGCCACGCCATCGGTATAAAACGAGCGTGGATTTTCTCCCGCATACAAATTGAGCGTGGATAATCTCCCACTTTGAGCGTTCAGGGGCGCCCTAAACGGGAGAAAATCCACGCTCATTATCTCGGTGGAAGATTATCCACGCTCGGTTACTCGTCGACGATCTCGGCAAGCCAGACGTTCAACGTATCGACCTCGGGGCAGCAGAACTTTGCCGTACCGGGCTCGTTGCCAGGCACGGTTCCGCCGTAGCGCAGGATATCGATATAGGGAAAGCCCACGTGGCAGGCCATGGCGCACATCTTGCCGCGGTCTCGGTCGAAGTCAAAGACGTCGCCCGGCTTATGACCATGGTGGCAGCGACACACACCCAGCTGATCCACGCAGCTCACGCGGATACGCGGACGCTTGCCCCGCGACGCGCCGAGCGGCTTGTCCCCGCCCGCGGGCTTGGCACCGCCCTCGCCAGCGTTACTCATGGTCGATCACATCCAGGCAGGCCTCGATGGGAAGGCCGGCCGACTTGTCCTCTTGGTCGGCATTGCGCTCGATAAGCTCGGCCACCACACGCATAGCGTCGGTCGTCGCACGTTGCAGGCTCCAGCCGGCCATAACGCGACCCACGAGCACCGACGAGAACGTATCGCCCGTGCCCGGGAAATACACCGGAATCAGCTCAAAGGGAATCGTAAAGTACTCTCCCGCCACATGGTCGTAGCCGATGACGGCACTCGCCCCGTCGACCTTTGCGCTCGTGATGACCACCGACTTGGCGCCCAGCGCGAGCATGGCATCCACGAGCGTACGAGCCTCGTCGGCCGTAATCTGCTCGGCCATAGGCGTATCGGTGAGCAGACACGCCTCGGTATAGTTGGGCACCGCGTAGTCGGCGCACTCGACCAGGCTGCGCATAAGGCCGATGGTCGACTCGGGCACGCCAGCGTAGAGCCTGCCGTTGTCGGCCATGATGGGGTCGACGAACACCTTGGTGCCCTTTTGCGCGCGGCGGTGGCAAAAGTCCGAGATGATGCGCGCCTCTTCCTCGGTCACGATAAAGCCGGTCGAGATGGCGTCGAATTCAAAGCCGAGTTCCTCCCAGATGGCGAGGCTCTGGCGGACATACTCCGTGGTGTCGTGGATGTAGAACTTGGGGTAGTTGAGCGTATCGGAAACGAGCGCCGTTGGCAGGTTGTGGATGCGATAGCCCATGTGCGACAGCACCGGCAGCATGGCAGAAAGCGCGACCTTGCCGTAACCGCACATATCGTTGATCAGCAGCAGCTGAGTGTTCTTCATGAGTGTCCCCCTTGGGTCGGGCGCGGCGCGACGGCGCCACAGTGCGACTAAGTGTAGCGCAGGAGGCACGGCGGGCGGGCGCTGGCGCCGTGGAGGGCAAATTGTTGCGGATAGGTTTCGGAAATGGGAGGCAAATCGCGGCGGTAGCGGCACGGTAGCTGCCATCTATTTACTACCATTCCAAAACTATGCCGGATTACTACGATAAACCGCCAGTCTCCAACCACAACGAATTGCACTCCAGCAAAACCGCAGGTAGACAGCTTGTGATTTTCCGAAAAACAATGCCGAGGTCTGATATTTCGAATTCATCGTAGTAATCCGGCATAGTTTTGGACAAAGCAACTTCGAAAGGGTGTCACCGCAGCCCAAAATGATTCGTTTTCCTCCGTCCCCCACGGATCACTCAAATGCCAACCGAGGCAGCGCTGCAGATTGAGGACGGACAGCGAAAGCGTTCCTAGGCGAGCAAGGTGGCGTGAAAGAGGAGGGCATAGGCCTTGTGGTCATGCCCGACGATTGAACGCCAGATTGCCGCTTAGGAACGTTTGCAGCGTCGAGCGGTTACGGCGTTTGGTAAAACGCCGTAACTTAATAAGTTTGGTACCTTGACATTGATTTCTTATGCTCCTAGATTAGTTAGGCACAAAACAATTCCACTACCTAACTAAAGAAAGGAGCGAAGCTTAGATATGTGTGTTGAACCACTCGTCCTTCCGCATGAGCCCGGCGGCGACCCGTCGCAACCGGTAGACATACCCGAAGCGGTCAGCGCCGAAGACAAACTCGCCAAGCGCATCCTGAGCGGCCTGGGATTTTGCGGCCATTACATGCATTTTCACGGCGGCGGCATATCTGGCAAGGCGCCTATTGTCTGCCTACTCGCCAAGCAGCCGACCGGCGAGCTGTCCCAACAGGAGCTCGGCATGCACTTCGACCTCAAGCCGGGGTCCCTTTCCGAGATTCTGTCCAAGCTCGAACTGGGCGGTCTTATCGGGCGCAGTCGCAATCCCAAAGACCGTCGGCAGCTCACCATCCGCCTGACCGAAGCGGGATGGGAAAAGGCCCGTGTTGAGCAGGCAGCCCGCATTCGCTTTAGGGAACAGGCCTTTAGCGCCCTTACGCACGACGAGCGCGAACAGCTCGCCGAGATGCTCGAAAAAATCCGCGTAACCTGGGAGGAACTGGATGATTAAAACCCTCATGGGAAGCATCCGCGATTACAAGAAGGTCACGATCGCCACGCCGCTGCTGGTGCTTGGCGAGGTGCTCTGCGAGATGCTGATTCCATTTATCACCGCCGACATGATCGACGCCATCAAAGACGGCGCCACCGTCGCCCAGATGCTTCCCACCGCAGGCTTTTTGGTGCTCATCGCGCTGACGTCGCTTGCTTTCGGTGCCGCTGCCGGCGTCACCTGCAGCCATGCGAGTTGCGGCTTCGCCAAGAACCTGCGTCACGACCTGTTCTACAAGATCCAGACGTTCAGCTTTGCCAACATCGATGAGTTCTCGAGCTCCTCGCTCGTCACGCGCCTGACCACCGATATCAACAACGTGCAGCAGGCCTTTATGATGATCATCCGTATCGCCGTGCGCGCGCCGCTGGTATTGATCTTCGCCTTTACCATGGCATTTATCATGGGCGGCAGCGTCGCCATGGTCTACCTGGTCATCATTCCGCTGCTGGGCTTTGGGCTGTTCTTTATCATCTTTAAGGTGCGTCCCATCTTCTCGCGCGTGTTCCACAAGTACGACGCCCTTAACGAGT
This sequence comes from uncultured Collinsella sp., assembly GCA_958435545.1. The sequence goes on along the minus strand of CAUBGU010000006.1, from coordinate 18,063 downwards.
CCGTCGAGGAAAACGTCACCGGCATGCGCGTGGTCAAGAGCTACGTGCGCGAAGACTTTGAGAAGGAGAAGTTCGCGACCGCCGCACGCGACGTCCAGATGGACTTCACCCGCGCCGAGAAGCTGCTTGCCTTTAACAACCCCATGATGAACATCTGCGTCAACGGCGCGTTTGTCGTCATCATCTACCTGGGCTCCAAGCTCATCATCACGAGCCAGGGCACGCTGTTCGACGTGGGCCAGCTCTCCTCGATCTTTACCTATGGCTTCCAAATCCTCATGAGCCTGATGCAGCTATCGATGATCTTTGTCATGGTGACCATGGCCGACGAATCGGCGCACCGCATCACCGAGGTGCTGGCCGCCGAGCCCACGATCGCCGATCCCGCCGAGCCCGTGCTCGAGGTCGCCGATGGCTCCATCGACTTTGACCACGTGAGCTTTAAGTATTCCGCGCATGCGAAGCGCCAGGCGCTCGACGATATCGACCTGCACATTACGAGCGGCGAGACCATCGGCATCATCGGCGGCACCGGCTCGGCCAAGTCCACGCTTGTAAACCTCATCGCCCGCCTGTACGACGCCACCGAAGGCACCGTGCGCGTGGGCGGCGTGGACGTGCGCGACTACGACTTGGACGCTCTGCGCCACCAAGTCGCCATGGTGCTGCAGAAAAACGTGCTGTTTAGCGGCACCATCGCCGAGAACCTGCGCTGGGGCGACCCGAACGCCACCGACGAGGAAGTCCGCGAAGCGGCACATCTGGCCTGCGCCGATGAGTTTGTCGACGGCTTCCCCAAGGGCTACGACACCTGGATCGAGCAGGGCGGCTCCAATGTTTCCGGCGGTCAGAAGCAGCGCCTGTGCATTGCACGTGCCCTGCTGCGTCGCCCCAAGATCTTGATCCTGGACGACTCCACGAGCGCCGTCGACACCAAGACCGACGCCAAGATTCGCGCAGGGCTGGCAAGCTATCTGCCCAACACGACCAAGCTCATCATCGCCCAGCGCATTAGCTCCGTGCAGGACGCAGACCGCATCATCGTCATGGAGGGCGGCCGCATCGCGCAGATCGGTAACCACGACGAGCTGCTCAAGACGAGCGAGATCTACCGCGAGACCTTTACCTCGCAGAACAAGATGTCTGCCGAGGGCGAAGAGGCCGTCGAGGCCGACACCGAGGCATCCGCAACGCAAGCTCAGACCCAGGAAGGAGGCGAGGCACATGAGTAAGGCAACGACCGCCGAGCGCGCGCTCAACCGCAAGGGCGGCACCATGTCGCGCCTCATCAAGACGCTCTTTGGCTTTTACCCCGTGCTTTTGCCCCTCGTCGTCGCCGGCGTGGTGCTCTGCGCCATCATCAACTCCATCGGCGCGACCTTCCTTCAGAGCGCCCTGCAGATTATTAGCGAATCGTGGCAGTCGGGCGATTGGGGAGCCGCGCAGCCCAAGATCGCACAGCTCGTGACCACCCTCGCCTGCATCTACGGCATCGGCATCCTGTCCTCGCTCTTCTGGAACCGCGCCATGGCCATCGTCACGCAGGGCTCGCTGGAGAAGCTGCGCGAGAAGATGTTCAACCGCATGCAGGACCTGCCGATCCGCTACTTCGACACGCACCAGCGCGGCGACATCATGAGCCACTACACCAATGACATCGACACGCTGCGCCAGATGATCAGCCAGTCGCTGCCCAACCTGCTCATGACGGTCATCGTCATCGTCACGGTGTTCTTTATCATGCTGTACTACAGCGTGTGGATGTGCTTGGTCATTATTGCCGGCGTCGCCTTTATGACCTTTATGACCAAGCTGCTCGGCTCCAACTCCGCGCGCTTCTTCATTGCACAGCAGACCGAGCTCGGCGTGGTCGAAGGTCATATCGAGGAGGTCATGAACGGTCAGAAGGTCGTCAAGGCGTTTTGCCACGAGTCCGCCGCCGAGGCCGATTTCGATGAGCGCAACGAGAAGCTCTTCGAGGTCTCGCAGAAGGCCAACATGTACGCCAACATCCTCATGCCCGTCCTTATGAACCTGGGCAACCTGCTCTACGTGCTGGTCGCGCTGGCCGGCGGCATCTTCCTGGCGCTGGGCGTGCCTAACCTGAGCATCTCGGGCATGGCGCTTTCCATCGCCGTCGTGGTACCGTTCCTCAACATGACCAAGCAGTTCTGCGGCCAGATCGGCCAGATCTCGCAGCAGATCAACGCCGTGGTCATGGGCCTTGCCGGCGCCGAGCGCATCTTTGAGCTGCTCGACGAGGAGCCCGAGGCCGACGAGGGCTACGTAACGCTTGTCAACGCGCAGGTCAACCCCGACACTTGGCAGCTCGAGGAGGCCGACCACCACACCGGCATGTGGGCGTGGAAGCATCCGCACCGCGCGACCGGCGAAATTGAGTACGTGCCGCTGCGTGGCGATCTGGTCATGGACAACGTCGACTTTGGCTACACGCCCGACCACGAGGTGTTGCACGGCGTGTCCGTGTTTGCCAAGCCGGGCCAGAAGGTCGCGTTTGTCGGCGCCACCGGTGCCGGTAAGACGACCATCACCAACCTCATCAACCGCTTCTACGACATCGCCGACGGCAAGATCCGCTACGACGGCATCAACGTCAACAAGATCCGCAAGGCCGACCTGCGCCGCTCGCTGGGCGTCGTGCTACAGGACGTGAACCTGTTCACCGGCACTGTGATGGATAACATCCGCTACGGCAACCTGGACGCTACCGACGAGGAGTGCATCGCGGCGGCCAAGCTCGCGGGCGCGGATGACTTTATCACCCGCCTGCCCGACGGCTACGACACCATGCTCACCGGCAACGGCGCGCAGCTGTCGCAGGGCCAGCGTCAGCTGATTTCGATCGCACGCGCCGCCGTCGCCGATCCGCCGGCAATGATTCTGGACGAGGCCACGTCGAGCATCGATACCCGCACCGAGGCTATCGTGCAGGCCGGCATGGACAAGCTCATGGAAGGCCGCACGACGTTTGTCATCGCGCACCGTCTCTCCACCGTGCGCAACTCCGACGCAATCATCTGTCTGGACCACGGCCGCATCATCGAGCGCGGCAACCACGACGAGCTGATCGCCAAGCGCGGATACTACTATCAGCTCTATACCGGAGCGTTTGAGCTGGAGTAGACCTGGCAACCCGGAACTACGCCGCAACGCATAAGCCCCCGCAGTTCTGAACTGCACCCCAAAACTTGGACGGCTTAAATAAGAACTACGCCGCAAGGGACTGTCTCCGGAACTCCTCCGGGGTCAGTCCCTTCAGTTTAACCTGGCGCCTCCTCGTGTTCCAATGGGCCACGAAGTCGTCGAGGTCCGCCTTGAAGGACTCGAAGTCCGGCCACGTCCTTCCGCGGAAGAACTCGTCCTTGATGTGGCCGAACACCTGCTCCGTCGCGCCGTTGTCGATGCAGTTGCCCTTCCGGGACATGCTCTGCACCACGCCGGCCTCCTCCAGCCGCCTGCACCAACCGGCCTGCTGGTACTGCCAGCCCATGTCCGAGTGCAGGATCGGCCTGGAGCCCTCGGGCTTCTTGGACACGAGCTGGTCGAGCAGCTCGTGCTGCTGAGCCATGTTGGGGTGCAGCGACGTGGACCAGGCGACGATCTCCTTGCTGCCGAAGTCGTAGACCGGCGCGAAGTAGGCCTTGCCCCAGGGCTGCTTGAACTCGGTGACGTCGGTGCCCATCTTCTCCCACGGCCCGTCGGCGGCGAAGTCGCGCCCGATGACGTTCTCGAAGGTCTTTCCGACCTTGCCCCTGTACGAGTTGTACCTGTGGTAGTCGGTCTCGCGGCGGATCCCGCAGCTGATGCCCATCTCACGCATCATCTTCAGCACGGTCTTGCAGGCTATGCGCACGCCCCGCTCGGCGCGCAGGCACATGGCGATCTGCCTGTGGCCGCACCCGTTGGCGGTGCGCGAGAATATCTCGGCGGCGGCCTCCCAGAGCTCGGGCCTGGTGGGAGCCTTCGGGTGCGACAGCGCGTAGTAGTAGCTCGACCTCGCCAGGCCGGCGCACTCCAGCAGGCGCCCCAGCCCGTGCCCCTCTTCGCGCAGGGCGCTCACGGCCTCGACCTTCGCCCTGGTCAGAGCCCGTCCCTCTCGACCAGGGCACGCAATTTTTTTAGGTAGGCCACCTCGGTCTCGAGCCTTCGGCAGCGCTCCTCGAGCTCCTGCTCGCGCGTGCGCGGCCTCGCCTTGGAACCGCTCGGCCGGCCCTTGGGCCTCGGGCGCAGGGCCTCGGCCCCGCCCTCGCGGTAGAGCGCGCACCATCTCTTGAGCGGTGCCAGGGACATGACCCCGAACGCCTCCATGGCGTCCCGCTTGCTCATGCCGCCGTCGACCACGGCCGAGGCGGCGGCGACCTTCTGCTCGTATGTGTACCTGGCCTGCTTGCCGTCCATGGATAGCAGCACCTCGCTTCCGAACGACCGGTATACGTAGAGCCATTGTCTCACGGTGTCGCGCGGGACCGACAGCGCCTTCGCCGCCGACTCGGAGCCGTGGCCTCGCTCGAAGAGCCCGATCGCCGCCTTCCTGGCCTCGATGTCGTGCTTCACCCTCAAGTCGACACGCATAAAGAAAGCCTCCCATTTCTCATGTCCAAGAAATGGGAGGCAGTTCATTCATATGAGCTGTGGGGGCTTTTTTCATGCCAGTCGGAAACCGTATCCCACTTTTCGGGCCCAGAATGGGATGCCGTTTCCCGCTGGACCCCCTCCGGGAAACGGCATCCCATTTCAAGGGAGTAAACCGGGATGTAGTTTCCCCTAACGGCACCTTTGGGAAGCCGCATCCCACTCTAGACGCACAAAACGGGATGAGCTTTCCCATGGTGATCCAAGACCAGAAGCATGTCCGATAGCGCAGCCAGGTCAAGAACAACAAGGCAAGCGTCACGCCAATTTGGACGAGCGTCTGCTGCAGTTTGAGGCTGCTGGCCCATATGGTAGAGTTAACCACCCATGAATTTCAGCACACTGCGTGCTACCTGCTCTTTTGTCATTTAGGGGAGTGAACTTGTGAATACTTCTGTCGCCAAGAAGGCCAGCCAGGCGGTGCGCCTGCTCATGATGGCGCTCACGGCAGTTCTCATCTTCTTCTTCATCAATGTTATGCTGCTCGTCTCCGATATCCAGGGCACGGCGCGCGTGGTCAATTACGCCGGTCTGGTGCGCGGCACCACGCAGCGAATCGTTAAGCTCGAGGATGCGGGCCAGCCTCAAGATGACCTGCTCAAAGCCGTGGATTCATACATCAACGGTTTGCGTTACGGAAGTGACGACCTCAACCTCGTCCGTCTCGACGACGATGAGTATCAGGCAAAAATGACCGAGCTTGCAAATTATTTTGATGAGCTTTGCGCCGAGATCATCCGCGTGCGCGAAGTCGGCTATGAGAACACCGACATCATCCCTATGAGCGAGGAGTTCTTTGGCATTTGCGACGATGCTACGCGACTCGCAGAGGACTACTCTCAGGAGAAGGCGTCGGCGCTCAACTATCTCGAGGGCTTGGTGATCATCGACATCATGGGCTTGGTGGCGACCTTTGCGGTCGAACTTGTTCGCGCGGTGCGAACTGCCGCGCTCAATCGCGAACTGCAGAGCAAAGTCTATCTCGACGAAGCCACGGGACTGCCCAACAAGAACAAGTGCGAGGAGGTCTTGGGGCAGGAGCAGCCTGTCTCCGCGGAGGCGCCCGTTGCGATGTGCGTCTTCGACCTTAACAATCTGCATACGGTCAATAACAACTTCGGCCACGAGAAAGGCGACGAATACATCCGTTCTTTTGCCCAGCAGCTGGGGCGTGTGGCGTCCGAGACGTGCTTTGTGGGTCGCGACGGCGGCGATGAGTTTATCGCGGTGCTGCGGGATACCGATCGAGCTGCCGTGGAGTCCTGTCTCGCTCGGGTTCGTGCGAACGTGAACGAGTATTCCGAGGCTCACCCCGACATGCCCATCAGCTATGAGGTGGGCTATGCGCTTTCCAGTGATTTTGACGAGCCGCCTACCATGCGCGAACTCTTTTCCCAGGCCGACAAAAACATGTACATCGACAAGAACCGCGTAAAGGCAGCCGAGGCAGCCGGGCTGCCACGCGAGGAACGCTAAACCCGTAGCAAAGGGTAGCTAATTTGGGACGGGGCTCTTTTGGCTACTTGAGAAGCTGGGCCATGGCGTTGACGAATTTTTGGACTTGGAGGGTTGGCTCGAGCGGATAGTGCAAAAAGACCGGCACCTCTCGCCCGCACAGGAACGGCACGCCCACAAAGGCCGGATGCACCCCTGACCATGCGCCACAGGTGAGTACCGCATCGCCCTTTTCCTCCGCCTCGTTAAAGAGCGCAAAGTCAAAGCTATCCACATCGATCACGTCCACGCCGCCGTCGGCCAAAAGGTCGATGCGTAGGCTGTCCATCGCATCGTTGCCGTGACGGAGCACGCGCAGGCGCATGCCCTCTAGGTCGGCAACCGTAATGCGATTCCTGCGCGCCAGCGGGCTCGCGCGCGGCAGGTCGATATAAAACGGTACGTTAACGATGTGGAGCTTTTGGCAAGCGTCGCCCCAGCGTGGGGTAGAAAAACTCGACTGCACCACATCGACCTCGCGGCCCAAGCTGCGCATGACGGTCTCGCGCTCGTCGTAGAGGTCACTTACCGGCACGATCTCAAATCGTAGCGACGGTTCCAGATCGTGGATGCCCGACCACATCGACAGCGTCTGGCGTCCTGGGCACATCATTGACACGCCCAGGCGCACGGCACCACCATCGCCCGCCGCGCGTCGGGCACGGCGCAGCGCGTCCTCGGACTGCCGCATGATCGAGCGCGCGTCGTCCACCAGCAGTGCGCCGGCCGGCGTCACCTTGACGCCCGAGTGCGAGCGCTCGAACAACGTGATGCCGAACTCGGCCTCGAAGCCCGACACCTGCTTGACGAGGGCCGGGGTCGACACGCGCAATCTTGCCGCCGCACGCGAGAAGCTCCCCAGCTCCGCGGCGGCCGATATGGCCTCAAGTCGTCGATCGTACACGTCAATCTCCCGTTTTCGCGCCCGTGACCGCATGGTGCCACAGGGGGTTGTTTTCGCAGGTCACACGCTCAATTGAGAATGAGCTGCATCGCACAGTGTAAACCTACGGTTAACGCCATTCTAACAAATATGCAATTCACCTGCGCAAATGCAAAGCATACGATAACCTGCGAAAACCACGTGGGTCGGTTAATGGGAGCGACCCACAGGGAGGCACAAGAAGGGAAGTTCCTATGAGCAATTGGCTTAAGCTCGAGGGCGATGTCTGCGCCGTAACCGGCGCACTCGGCGGTATGGGCGTCGCGATTTGCCGCGAGTTCGCCCGCAACGGCGCCAACGTCGTCCTGCTCGACCTGGACGAGGAAAAGGTCAAGGCCGCAGCCGCCGACCTCGCCGCCGAGTTTGGAATCCACGCCGAGGGCTACAAGATGAACGCCACCGACGAGGCCGAGGTTCAGGCCGCCGTCGATGCCACCATCGCCGACTTCGGCTGCGTCGACGTTCTCGTCAACACCGCCGGCATCCTGCGCTTCGCCGCCATGGAGGACCTGCCGCTCTCCGACTGGAACGAGGTCATCAACGTCAACCTCACCGGTTACTTCATCACCTCGCAGCGCTTTGGTCGCGAAATGATCAAGGCCGGCCAGGGTCGCCTGGTGCACATCTCGACCGTCGCCAGCCACTCCCCCGAGACGTTCTCGGGCGTGTACAGCTCCACCAAGGCCGGCGTCAACATGATGTCCAAGATGCTCGCCGCCGAGTGGGGCCCCTACGGCGTCCGCTCCAACTGCGTCGAGCCCTGCTTCGTCAAGACCCCGATGTCGGCCAACTTCTACGCCGACCCCGAGGTCGAGAAGAGCCGCAGCCGTCTGATCGCCACGCGCCGCATCGGCGAGGTCAGCGATATCGCCAACGCCGTCATGTTCCTGGCGTCCAAGCGCTCGGACTTTACCACCGGCGACGCCATCAAGGTCGACGGCGGCTTCTCCAACATGATGGGCGACCTCACCGCCAAGCCCGGCGGCCGTCGCGCCTATGCCGACAACTACCTTAAGAACAGGGGTGTCGAGCTCTGGTCCGATGAGTCAGGCGTCGCCAAGCCGACCGACCAGTAAACCAACCTGACAGGGAGGACCCGCGGACACGACCGCTCCTCCCCCGTATCGATTAGAAAGAGTCCAATGGCTTCCACCAACTCCAACAAGGGTCGCGCCGTCGTGCTTTCCGCCGCGTGCGTCACCATGTTCTTTATCAGCTCCATCGCGCTGTATTCCGTCGTGAGCAAGAACCTGCTCGCCGTCTACCCCGAGTGGTCGAGCGCCCTTACCTGGGCCTTCCCGGTCTTTCAGACCATCATGGCCGTGACGGGTATCTTCGCCGGCCGCATCTCCGATAAGATCGGCCCGCGCAACGTCGTGATCGCCGCCGCCGTGTGCTACGGCCTGGGCTGGTTCATGTCCGGCACCGTCACCGAGCCGTGGCAGTTCTACCTGTGGTTCTCGCTCGTCGCCGCTGTCGGCAACGGCCTGGGCTACAACCCGGCGCTCACCACCGGCCAAAAGTGGTTCATCGACAAGAAGGGTCTCGCCTCCGGCATCACCCTGGCCGCTTCGACCGCCGGTCCCGCCGTGCTGTCCCCGGTACTCGCCTCGCTGCTCATCCCGAGCCTGGGCATCTTTGGCGCCCTCAAGGCACTCGGCGTCATCTTCTTTGTGACGATCGCCGCCTCCGCCCTGTTCCTGAAGGCCCCCGAGGCCGGTTGGCTGCCCGAGGGCTTCGAGACCCCCAAGGGTGGCGCACATGCCGGCACCTTCGGTGACCTCACCCCGGGCGAGATGGTCAAGACCCCGCGCTTCTGGGTCCTCATCGTCACCTTCGCCTTTGCCGCCACCGCGGGCACCCTGCTCGTAGGCAAGGTTGCCTCCATCGCCGCCGTCCAGCTCTTCGCCGACCCCACGAGCGCCGCGGCCGTCGCCCTCGGCGGTGTGGTCGTCTCCGTCAACACCTGCGCCAACCTGGTTGGCCGTCTGTCCTTTGGCCAGATCATCGACAAGCTCGGCGCCTATAAGTCGCTGCTCATCAGCCTTGTCGTGACCATCATCGCGCTCGTCATCATGTCGATGAGCTTTACGCAGAGCATGTTCTTTGTGGCGCTCGCCCTGCTCGGCTTTAGCTTTGGCGCTCTGCTCGTCATCTACCCGCCGCTCACCGGTGGCGCCTTTGGCACCAGCAACATCGGCGTCAACTACGGCATCATGTTTTTGGGCTACGCCGCTTCCACCTGGATCAGCCAGCCCATCACCGCCGTGCTGTATCACGCCGAGGCCGGCAGCGCCGCCTACCAGCAGTCCTTCTACGGCGCCATTGTGATCGCCGCCATCGCCGTCGTGCTCACCGTCTACATGATGGTCTCCGACAGCAAGAAGAAGTCCGCCTAGTTTTACCGATGCGACGAAGGGACAGCCCCTTTGTCGCATCCCACCGGTCACCAGTATTAAGGAGTCGAAATGTCTGAGCTCAACCCCGTCCGCATTGCCGTTATCGGCGCCGGCGCCATGGGCCGCAACCACATCCGCTTTGTCACCGAGGAGCCCGAGGCCGAGCTCATCGCCATCGCCGACGCCTTTGAGGGCGCCCGCGCCACGGCCGAGGCCGCCGGCGTGCCGTTTTACACCGATCCCGCTCAGATGATGGACGAGGTCAAGCCCGAGGCCGTCATCATCGCCACGCCCAACGACCTGCACCTGGGCGTTGCCCGCGAGGCTGTGAAGCGCAACATCGTGCCGCTGGTCGAAAAGCCGATCTCCAACGACCTGGAGGATGCCCAGGCCTTCGCCGCCGAGGCCGAAACCGCCGGCGTGCCCGTGCTCGTGGGTCAGCACCGTCGCCACAACCCCTTCGTCAACAAGGCCAAGGAGATCATCGAGTCTGGCGAGCTGGGCAAGCTCACCGTGTCGAGCTTCCACTACATGATCTATAAGAATGACGAGTATTTCGATGTCGAGTGGCGCCGCAAGAAGGGTGCCGGCCCGATCCTGGTCAACCTGGTTCACGACGTCGACCTGCTCCGCTATCTGTTGGGCGAGCCCGTTGCCGTCCAGGGCATGCAGTCCAGCGCCGCCCGCGGTTTTGAGACCGAGGACTCCGCCGTGGTCAACGTCCGTTTTGCCGATGGCGCGCTTGCGAGCATGACCATCTCCGACGCCACCGCCAGCCCCTGGAACTGGGAGGCCACCGCTCGCGAGGATCCGCAGTACCGCCCCTTCGACGCCGACGCCTACTTTATCGGCGGCACTAAGGGCGCCCTTTCGCTGCCCCGCCTGCACCAGTTCTCCTACGACGGCGCCTCTAACTGGCACAAGCCGCTGCAGATGGAGATTCCGGCCGTGGACCCGGCGCTGCCGCACAAGATGCAGCTCAAGCACTTTGTGAAGGTTGTCCGCCGCGAGGTCGAACCCGTCGTGACCCCCGCCGATAACGTCAAGACGCTCACGCTGCTTAACGCCATCAAGGAGGCCGCCGAGACCGGCCAGCTCGTCGAGCTGTAATGCCTTAAGAGCGACCGCGGCAGAAACCCCATGCCGAACCCTTCGGTCCGCCGCCAACAAGCCCCTCTTCTTTGCCCCGCGAGCAGCCTCCTGCCCGCGGGGCTTTTGGACTACATTGGTAATGATTTTTCTGGAGCGGGGGCTATTTTGCGCCTCAGCTTGGTTCGTGCGCCACGAAATGGGCCTATCTACTACGTTTAACCGACTACCCTCAACCATGCCGAATTTCGCGAAATAAAAGCCGCAGGTAGACGGCTTGCGTATTCTCGGAAAACCGGGGGATGGTCGACCCATATGGGTTAAACGTAGTAGATAGGTCATTTTCGTGGCGCGGCCCCAAAACAGTCTTTTTGGACGGGTGGTATCCTTGGTAGCCCTGTGCTGCAAACGCGCCTTTACCGCAAGGAGTTTCATGGATCTTATCGCCCAGCTCGCCCGCGAGCTCAACCTTAAGGCCGCCAACATCGAGGCGGCCGTCAAGCTCATCGACGAGGGCAACACCATCCCCTTTATCTCGCGCTACCGCAAGGAAGCAACGGGCGGCATGGACGACGTCGCCCTGCGCGCACTCGACGAGCGCCTGTCTTACCTGCGCAATCTTGAGCAGCGCAAAGAGGACGTCATTCTGCTCATCGACGCCCAGGGCAAACTTACGCCAGAGCTTGAGCAGCAGATTCGCGAAGCCACGCAGATCCAACGTGTTGAGGACCTCTACAAGCCCTACCGCAAAAAGCGCATGACCCGCGCACAGAAGGCCCGCGAGGCAGGCCTGGAGCCGCTTGCCAACATGATCATCATGCAGGCCTCGGCCAAGGGCAGCGCGCTCGACACCGCCGCGGCATACGTCAACGAGGAGGCCGGCTTCGACACACCCGAGAAGGCACTTGCCGGCGCCGCCGACATCGTTGCCGAGACGGTGGCCGAAGACCCCGAGAACGTCGCCGACCTGCGCGCCTTTACGCAAAACACCGCCGATATCATCGTCGAGGCCACCGACCCCGCCGAGAAGACCCCCTACGAGCCGTACTACAGCTATGACGAGCCGCTGCGCCATATACCCAACCACCGCGTGTTGGCTATCGACCGCGGTGAGCGCGAGGGCAAGCTCCGCGTGCGCGTGAACGTCGACGGCGCTGCCGCCACGGCATGCCTCGGCAGCCGTTGGCCCCGACGCCAGGGCGTCTTCGCGCCCGTCTTTGACGCCGCCATCGCCGACGGTTACAAGCGCCTCATGGCCCCCTCGCTGGAGCGCGAGGCCCGCGCCAAGCTCACCGTTCGCGCCCAGACCGAGGCCATCAACGTCTTTGCCAAGAATCTCGAGGGCTTGCTCTCGGCGCGCCCCGTGCGCGGCGCCCGCGTGCTCGCGCTCGATCCGGGCTACCGCACCGGCTGCAAGGTCGCCGTCATGGACGAGACCGGAAAGCTGCTCGACCACGGCGTGGTCTACCCCACCAAGCCGCGCCACGACGTCGCCGGCACCAAGCGCGAGCTCGCTCGCCTCGTCAAGAAGGACGGCGTCAACACCATCGTCATCGGCAACGGCACCGCCAGCCGCGAGACCGAGGAAGTCGTCTCGGAGTTTATCGCCGAGCAGGCGCCCAGCCTTCGCTACACCATCGTCAACGAAGCCGGCGCGTCGGTGTACTCCGCCTCCGAGCTTGCCAGCCAGGAATATCCCGACCTAGACGTCACCGTGCGTGGCGCCATGAGCCTGGGCCGTCGCCTGCAAGACCCGCTGGCAGAGCTCGTCAAGATTCCGCCCCAGTCTATCGGCGTGGGCCAGTACCAGCACGACCTTGACCAGGCCGAACTTTCGCGCACGTTGGGCCATGTGGTGGAAGACGTCGTCAACCGCGTGGGCGTCGACGTCAACACCGCGAGCGCGAGCCTGCTGGGATACGTATCGGGTATTACGCCGAGCGTGGCCAAAAACATCGTGGCCTACCGCGAGGAAAACGGCGCCTTTACCGATCGCCACCAGCTTAAGAAGGTCCCCAAGCTGGGACCCAAGGCATACCTGAACGCCGCGGGTTTCCTGCGCATTAGCGGCGGCAAGAACCCACTCGACGCGACAAGCGTCCACCCCGAGAGCTACGAGGTGGCCACGTCCGTCCTGAAGCGCGCCGGCGTTGGGGCCAGCGAGCTCAGCCGCGGCGGCGTGCCCGACATCGAGCGCCGTCTGGGCAGCATCTCGACGTTGGCTAGCGATCTGAACTGCGGCACCCTCACGCTCATCGACATTGTCAACGAGCTCAAGAAGCCCGGCCGCGACCCGCGCGACGACGCGCCCGAGGTGGTCTTTAGCCGCTCGGCACTTTCCATCGACGACCTGGAGCCCGGCATGGAACTCAAGGGCACGGTGCGCAACGTCGTGGACTTTGGCGCCTTCGTCGACGTGGGCGTGCACCAGGACGGACTCGTGCACATCTCCAAACTGGCCAACCGCTTTATCAAGCACCCCAGCGACGTGGTGCGCGTCGGCGACACGGTCAAGGTGTGGGTCGAGAAGGTCGATCGCGACCGCAAGAAGATCTCCCTCACCATGGTGCAGGGAAAATAATCCGGCATGAAAATCGGACAAACAAGCCCAAGCCCGTTTGTCCGATTAACAGGCACATCTCCGTACACACCACAACAAAAAGGTGCCGCCCATCAAAGAGGCGGCACCAACAAAGTCTCATTCAGCTCAGAACCTACTGGCAAGCTCGTGCCGGCAGCCCCGGCCTTCCCTTTCCCTAGCGCGACTCTCGCAAAGCGCGTGAGCGATAGGGAGAGGGAAGGCCGGGGCGAGCAGCCCACGGCGCAGCCAGTGTTCGCCCTACGGCAGAATATGGAAGCCCAAAGCGGCGATATCCTTAGCGAAACCGCGCACGGTATCGAGCGAGACCTCGTACGGGTCGCGGCCAATGTTCTTGCGCTTGGCCAGGATGCTGTTGGGCACCGTGATGATCTGGCAACCGCAGGCCTCGGCCTGGTAAATGTTGATGAGCTCGCGCGTGGACGCCCACAGGACCTCGCAATTGGGCTTGGCGGCGGCCTTCTTGACCGACTCCGTCATAAACGGAATGGGGTCGACGCCGGTGTCGGCAATGCGGCCGGCAAAGAGCGAGATGATGGACGGCGTCTCGGCGTCAACGGCCTCGACCATCTCGTCGACCTGCTCGGGCGTAAAGATGGTGGTGACGTTGACCTTGATGCCGTCGGCCGAAAGCTTGCGGACCAGCTCGGCGGTGGACTCGCCCTTGGTGGTCACGCACGGGATCTTAACGTAGACGTTCTCGGCCCAGGTAGCGATCTCGCGCGCCTCGACCTCCATGGTCTCGACGTCGTCGGCAAAGACCTCAAACGAGACGGACACATCGGTGATGTGAGTCAGGACCTCCTTGGCAAACGCGCGGTAATCCGTCACGCCGCCCTTCTTCATAAGGGACGGGTTGGTCGTGAAACCCTGAACGTTGCCGTTCTCGTACATGTCGAGCATGCCCTCGAGGTTTGCACCGTCAGCGAACACCTTGATTGCCATCTGCCTGATTCCTTTCGTTAGCATACGGCCGATAAACTGCTAAACACTTTACCTATGTTTATCAAGGCGTGAGCTGCGGGTTTTTATCTTCTCGGCGAACGGTATAAACGCTTTAGCGTTTTTGAGCACACCCTCCAGCGGCAAAACGATTTTGCAGGGCGGGCCGATTTGAGCCGCCCGCCGCGGGTGAACGGTAATTGGGCGGTTCCCGCTAGATCAACCCAAAGTGGCGCATGGCGGTGACGGTACCGTCGTGTGCGACATCGTCAGTCACGTAGTCGGCGACCGCTTTGACCTCGGACATGGCGTTGCCCATGGCGACTGCCGTCTCGACGGCAGCGAGCATGCCCAGGTCGTTGCCCGAATCGCCAAAGCCAAAGGTGCGCGCATTTCCCTCGCGGCCCAGATACGTCAGCGCTCGCGCCACGCCCACGCCCTTGTTGATGCCCTTGGGGCTCAGCTCGCGATTCTGGCCACCGGTGTTGCAGGCCTCAAAATAGCGCTCGATAAAGCCGTCATCGTTGGCTACGCGAGCCAAACTGGGCACATTGAGGCATACCTTGCCCACGCGCAGACTGCCGTCGATGCGCATCTCCTCGGCGCTGTGCACCACAGAAGTGCCGATCAGAGACGACTGCTCAACACCCGCGGGTTCCAGGGCAAAAGTAGCCACGTTGGTCTCGAAAAAGGCCTCAATCCCTGCTGCGGCCATACGGCGTGCAAGCTCCTCGATAACGTCCTCGTCAAAGCAGTCCTCATGCACCACGCGGCCCTCAACCTCGAGCGTCGCCCCCGCCATGGCAACGATACCCGCCGGGTTCAGTGCGCGCAGGCCATCGGCAATCAGCCACAAGGGACGACCCGTGCAGATAAATGCCTGGTGGCCCGCATTGCGCAGACGACCAAATGCATCGACAACGGCCTTCGACGGGTGGACCGCATTGAAGTCCTTATCGGTCATATCGTCGGGATCGAACGACGTCAGCGTGCCGTCCACGTCAAAAAAGAGCACAGCGGATTCGGGGCACGCATCAATCATATGGGTTCCTTTCGAGGATAAGGGCAAACGAAGCATCCATCATATAATGGAGCGACGCAACCAGAGAGGTCACCCATGGAATTTTACGCAAGCTGCCCCGAGGGCTTTGAGTCCGCACTCGCCGATGAGCTTAAACGCCTCGGGCTTTCGCATGTTCGCCGGCTGAAGGGCCGCGCTACATTTGAGGGCGAGCTCGAAGAAGGCTACCGCGCCTGTCTGTGGTCGCGCCTAGCGAGCCGCGTGTTTGCGGTGCTCGGGCGCTTTGAGGCGCAGGATGCCGACGAGCTGTACGATAGCGTTTACGACATCACCTGGGAGACCATCATCCGCCCCGGCGCCACCATCGCCATCACCGCCCGCGGCGTGACCGAGCAGCTGCGCAACACGCGCTTCTCGTCCCTGCGCGCCAAGGACGCGCTGTGCGACCGTCTGGCCGAGACCACGGGCCGTCGCGCCGATGTCGACGTTGCCGATCCCGACGTTCACCTGTTGCTTTCGCTGCGCCAGCGCCGCGCGAGCATCAGCCTGGATCTTTCGGGCGACCCGCTGTTCAAGCGCCTGCCGCCCGCGGCGACCCGTGCCGGCGAGGGCGCGCACGTGTTGCGCCCCGACTACGCCGCCCTGGTGCTGGCGCAGGTCGGCTGGACCGCACTGTGCAAGCGCGAGCTGACGGCCGACGATTACGAGAACGAAGCCCTGCCTACGCTGGTCGACGCCTCGTGCGCCGGCGGCGGTCTGCTGCTGGAAGCCGTGAACATTCTGACTGACCGCGCCCCGGGTTTTGCACGCGAGCACTGGGGTTTTGAGGGCTGGCAGCTGCATGATGCCGCCCTGTGGGAGCAGCTGCTTGCCGAGGCGCGCGAGCGCGAGGCGGCAGCGCGCGAGCGGCAGGCGCGCATCGTGGCCGTAGACATCGACCCCGCCGCCCGCAAGACTGCCGAGCGCATGGTCAAGTGTGCCGGCTACAAGCGTTTTGTCGACTTTTGCGCCGCCAAGTCCGCCACCGTACTGGACCACGCGGGCGCCGTCGCCGGTGCCGCCGTGGTCGCAGACACCACCGAGACCCCGCTTTCGCTCATGCACGACGCCATGACGCTGGTCGGCGAGCTGCGCCGCGCGCCCGAATTCGCTTCGGCACCGGTCGCCGCGCTCACCCGCGACGGATTGCTGGCCCGTGCGCTCCATGCCGAGCCCGCACGCTCCATCGCCGTCATGCCCAATAACGAGGAGGCGGCCGTCGAAGTCTGGCCTTCGCTCGACCACGCCGCCGCGGCATTCGAAGCTGCGACCAGCGCAGATGCCGAGGAGAAGACCGCAGATGCCCAAGACGAAACCGCCAACGCCCCCATGCCCGAGCCCGCCGCCACGCTCGACCTAGGCGACGGCAAGCCGCTGCCCGTGCTCATCCCCGAGTCGGAGCAGTTCGCCAACCGCCTGCGCAAGAACGCCCGCCTGCGTCGCAAGTGGGCCAAGCGCGAGGGAGTGAGCTGCTACCGCGTCTACGATGCCGACCTACCCGACTACTCCGCCGCCATCGACCTGTACGAGGGATGCCCGCAGACGCCGGGCCGCTGGCTCGTCATCGCCGAATACGCCGCGCCCAAGACCATCGACCCCGCGCTGGCCCAGGCCCGCATGCTCGACATCTTGGCCATCGCGCCGCGCATCCTGGATGTTCCGGCCGAGCACGTGCACGCCAAGGCCCGCATGCGTTCGCGCGGCGGCTCGCAGTACGGCAAACAGGGCGCTGGCAAGGGCGGCTCGGGCGAGCGCGCCAACATCGCGCGCCGCCGTCTGCCGCTCATCGAAGAGGGCGGCCTTACCTTTGCCGTCAACTTTGACGACTATTTGGATGTGGGCATCTTCCTGGATCATCGCGTCACGCGCAACCTGGTGCGCGAGCACGCCAAGCAGGCGCGCCGCTTCCTCAACCTATTTGCCTACACCGGCACCGCCACCTGCTACGCAGCCGACGGCGGCGTCGAGGAGACCGTGACGGTCGACCTCTCCAACACCTATCTGGACTGGGCAGAGCGCAATATGCGCCAGAACGGCTTTATGGGCCCTCAGCATCATTTTGTGCGCGACGACGTACTCGCCTGGATTCGCGACCAGCGCCAGACGCGCAACCGCTGGGATCTGATTTTTGTCGACCCGCCCACGTTCTCGAACTCGTCCAAGATGGGCCGCCGCACCTGGGATGTCCAGCGCGACCATGTTGAGCTTTTGGCCGGCGTATCGCGCCTGCTCGCACAGGGCGGGCACGCCATCTTTAGCTGCAACCTGCGCGGCTTCCGCCCCGAGACGCGCAAGCTCGCACGCGCGGGCGTGGTGCTACAGGACATAACGGCGCAGACCATCCCCGAGGATTTCGCGCGCAACCAGAAGGTGCACCATTGCTATATCGTGCGCCGCCTGCCCATCGAGGACGCCATGGCCGAAGTCGGCTTTAGCGCCGAGGAGATTGCCGAGCGAACCGAGGAGCTGCGCAACCCCGAGGCGCGCAAGCCTCGTGCAGCAGCGCCCGCGCCCACGCAGGCCGGCAACGGCAAATCCAACTTTGCCGGCAAACCCTCCCCTGCCGGCAAGTCCAAAAAGAAGAAGTTCTACGCCAGCAAGCCCAAGGATAAATAGACAACGTTGCGGTGGAATACGGACTGTTTTGCCTGGAATTAGGTAAATTTAGACCGTATTTCACCGCAACTCATATTGGAATGGCGGTTGGCGATCTAGCCTTGGGTGACCAATCGGTAACCGATACCCACATGCGTCTGGATATAGCGCGGATGCGCGGGGTCGGACTCGATCTTCTTGCGCAGCGTGCCCATAAAGACGCGCAGGCTCGCAAGGTCGCTCTTGGTTGCCGTGCCCCAAATCTCGTGCAGGATAAACTGGTGCGTCA
>CAUBGU010000005.1 GCA_958435545.1 uncultured Collinsella sp. | reverse complement strand
TCGAGCCCATCAGCAAGCTCAAGACGCATTTCCTGGGCAGCAAAAACCCGCGCCTCCACACCGACGAGACGCTTATGGCGCTGTCGATCACCTCGGCCACGAGTGAGACGGCCGCTCGCGTCCTTTCGGGCCTGGAGCAGCTGCGCGGTTGCGATGCCTTTTTTAGCGTGATTATCTCGCCGACGGACGAGACGGTACTGCGCAAACTGGGTATCAACGTGTGCTGCGAGCCCAAGTTTGAGCGCCGCGGTTTCTTCCATCGCTAAGTTTGAAGCACCGCGGTAATTGCATTGCATTTTGGCCGTATCGGGTTAGCGCCCGGTACGGCTTTTTGATCAATAAAGCGCCTATTTCGGCGAAAAATAGCTGTTTACCTGCCTAGAAACAATTTGAGCGGTATACAATAACCATAACTGTTTCATCCTTAGCGGGATGCCGCATGATGGATATTACCTGCCATCGTGAGGTGTGTCGGTCGCGCGCGGCGCGTTAGATGCTCGTGCTCGGTTTGAGGAGGCTGCTATGGCGGGCAAGGGTCGTGCGAGTGTCAACGATATGAAGCGTGTCGAGGTGCTGGTGTTGATGGAGATCGACCGGCAAACCGAAGACAATGGCGGGCCGTATGGTTTCTCGCGCAAAACGCTTGCCGAGCGCGTGGGGGTTTCGCCGTATCGTGCCCGCGCCGCAATCGATCGCTTGGATTCCGAAGGCATGATTGATGTCGTCTCGCGTTATAGCGACGACGGCGGTCAGCTTGCAAATGGCATTTGCCTCACCGAACATGGCAAGTGGTATCTTGAGGGCGTCCGTACCGGCATGCTCGTTCAAGAAATGCTCGAGGACGAGGTTGCTGATCGATAGCAGCATGTAACCCTTGCCACAGCGACGCCGCCTGGGAAACCGGGCGGCGTTTTGTTTCAAGATTGAGAAATGCAATCGCACGCGAGAAAAATTGCGAACGGTCCGCGGCGCGAGTATTACAATGAAGACCCGTAAGATGTGGATAAACAACTTCTACGGGAAGCGCAGGTAACTCAATATGACCAAGCATGTGTTCGTAACCGGTGGCGTGGTTTCGTCCCTGGGCAAGGGTATCACCGCGGCCTCGCTGGGCCGTCTGCTCAAGTCGCGTGGCTACAAAGTAACGATGCAGAAGGCCGACCCGTATCTGAACGTCGACCCCGGTACCATGAGCCCCTTCCAGCATGGTGAGGTCTTCGTTACCGAGGATGGTTACGAGTCCGACCTGGACCTGGGTCATTACGAGCGCTTTATTGATGAGAACCTGACCCGCGATTCCAACTTTACGACCGGCGCCATCTATAAGAGCTTGATCGCCCGCGAGCGTCGCGGCGACTTTTTGGGCGGTACCGTGCAGGTGATTCCTCACGTCACCAATGCCATTAAGGACAAGTTCCGCCGCATCGAGGAGCAGACCGGCTCCGATGTAGTCATCACCGAGCTGGGCGGCACGATCGGCGACATCGAGTCGCAGCCGTTTGTCGAGGCCATCCGCCAGTACCGCAAGGAGGCCGGCCCCGAGAACGTCTGCTACATCCACGTGTCGCTCGTTCCCTATATCGCCGCCGCCCACGAGGTCAAGACCAAGCCCACGCAGCATTCCGTCAAGGAGCTCCGCAGCTTTGGCATCCAGCCCGATATCATCGTGCTGCGCTCCGACCACCATATCGATGACGCTATCCGCGGAAAGATCGCAAGCTTCTGCGACGTCGACACCGATTGCGTCTTTACCAACGAGGACTGCGCGAGCATTTACGATGTTCCGCAGCTGCTTGCCGAGCAGGACTTTGACCTGCGCATTTGCGAACGCCTGGGTCTGGATCCGCGTGAGCGCGACATGAGCGAGTGGAACGAGTTCCTGCGCAAACAGAATCACGCCAACCATCACGCCGACAAGGTGAAGATCGCCGTCGTGGGTAAGTACACGCAGCTGCCCGATGCGTACCTGTCGGTTATCGAGGCCCTGCACCATGCGGGCGTCTTCTACGATCGCCATGTGGACGTCCAGCTGGTCGACGGCGAGAGCCTCGACGAGCAGAATGTCTCCGAGGTTTTGGGCGACGCCTCGGGTATCCTGGTCCCCGGCGGCTTTGGCAAGCGCGCCCTGGAGGGCAAGATCCTCGCGGCCGAGTTTGCCCGTGAGCACAAGATTCCGTATCTGGGCATTTGCCTGGGTATGCAGGTGGCCGTGTGCGAGTTCGCCCGCAACGTCGTCGGCCTTGCCGGCGCCAGCTCCTCCGAGTTCGATCCGGACGGCCCGTTTAGCGTCATCGATCTGATGAGCTCGCAGGAGGACGTGACCGAGAAGGGCGGCACCATGCGCCTGGGCGCCTATCCGTGCAAGCTCGCCGCCGATACCCTTGCTCGCGAGGCATATGGCGAGGAGCTCGTCTACGAGCGTCACCGTCACCGCTTTGAGTTCAACAACGCCTTCCGTGACCAGCTCGAGGACGCCGGTTTGGTTATCTCGGGTCTGTCGCCCGACGAGCGCCTGGTCGAGATGGTCGAGCTGCCGCGCGACGTGCATCCGTGGTATGTGGCAACCCAGGCTCATCCCGAGTTCAAGAGCCGCCCGACCAACCCGCAGCCGCTGTTCCGCGAGTTCGTGCGCGCTTCGATCGGCCAGCACGAGGGTGTCGACCGTCTGCAGGTGACGCCCATGAACCTCGCTACGGACTAAGGGTGCCGGCGAATAAGGAACATACCGAAGCTACTCCCTCGTCGCTCGCCGTGGCGGCGGGGGAGTATCTCGATTACCTCGCGGTCGAGCGGGGTTTGGCGCGCAACACGATTGCGGCCTATCGTCGTGACCTGACGACGTACTGCGCCTATCTGGAGCGGGCGGGTATTGTGTCTTTTGAAGAGGTGACCCGTCAGGTCGTGGAGGGCTTTGTTGCCGACCGTCGCGATGGGGGCTATTCCGATGCCTCGGTGGAGCGTGCGCTTGCGGCCGTGAAGGGCCTGCATGCCTTTTTGGTGCGCGATGGGGCTGTGGCCCAAAATCCAACGGCGGCGTTGCGCCTGCCTAAAAAGGCTGAGCGTTTGCCGGAGTATCTATCGGTGGAGGATGTCTCGGCGCTGCTCGATCAAGACTTCCCCGAGGGCGAGATGGGCTTGCGCGACCATGCCATCTTGGAAGTGCTCTACGGATGCGGTTTACGTGTGAGCGAGTTGGTGGGGCTCGATGTGGGCGATATCCATATCGACGATGGCTTTGTGCTCGTTCGCGGTAAGGGCTCAAAGGAACGCCTGTCACCGCTGGTGGGAAGCGCGGCGCGAGCTCTGACGCTCTATGTAACTGAGGGGCGTTCTCGCTTGGCGGCCCATGCCCGCGGAACCGAGACCTCGGCGGTCTTTTTAAATAAGAACGGCCGCCGTCTGTCGCGCCAGGGCATTCATGCCATCTGTGAGCGCTACGGGCGCCAGGTGGGGCTGGTGGGACTCCATCCCCACACGCTGCGTCACTCCTTTGCCACCCATATGCTTGCGGGCGGCGCAGACCTCCGTGTGCTACAGGAGATCTTGGGACATGCCGATATATCGACCACGCAGGTCTACACGCATGTCGACCGAACGCAACTGACCGAGGTCTATCTGGCGGCGCATCCGCTAGCACATCGCTAGCACCTCGCTGACCTGCATATTTATAAATATTAAATGGGACGGGCCCCAGATTGCCGAGACGCACTTTTGCGCGCATGGGCAATCTGGGGCCCGTCCCATTTTTCGCCAGACACCGACGCGGTGGTGGGCCGTGTGTACCGCGGGCGGGGGAGTTTGGGGGCGATGTGAACGGCGTGTAAAGGGACGTAAAAATCGCCTCAAGGTCAACTTGAAGGTTGAGGTTCGCGGGCGTGGTTCTACAGGTGGCATCCCGCTGTTGCTGTAAACACAACATATTGTGTTTTCGAACATATGCTTGGGGGTGTTTTGCAATATATGGTGGGTGGAGTAGTGGGGCGGGGTGGGGGAAGGGGTGGGGAAAGGTGTTGAAAAATGGGGCGGTTCCCCATATTATTAATGACGTCGACAGGCGGGGTGGTTCCCCGCGTACGTGCCATCTGAGTAACCGAGGGGAGGGCGCACATGGGAATGACTGGTGCATACGAGCGCAATCTCGATGCAAAAGGTCGTCTGTCCCTGCCTGCACCTCTTCGCGAGGAGCTTGGAGAGCACGTTCGCGTGTTCAAAGCCCTGGATGTCGATGCTCTGTACGTGTTCTCTGCCGAGGCCTTCGATAAGTGGGTCGAAGGACTCTTCGCGGGTCGTGAGGGCCACGAGGGTTTTAACCCGCGTGACATTAATGACCAGAAGCTCATGAGGGCGATCAACAAGCGCACCACGTCGATGGATGTGGACAGTGCCGGTCGTATCGGTCTTTCCGAGTCTCTCCGCAAGCAGGCGAACCTCGACCGCGAGGTCACGGTTGTGGGCAACTACGACCACCTTGAGGTTTGGGATCGCGCCGCGGCCGATGAGGACGATGACGATGAGGCCCTGCTGGACCTCTTCTTCTCGTAAGGGCAAGGCACGGGTAACGGATGGAGCGTGGGATCTTGACACAAGAATATCGGCATGAACCTGTCATGCTCGGCGAAGTGCTTGAGTCGCTGCGGCTAAAGAGCGGCTCCGTTGTCTGCGATTGCACCCTTGGCGGTGCCGGTCATTCGGTAAAGATGGCCGCGCAGGTGGGGGAGACGGGCCTTTTGCTCGGCGTCGATCAGGACGACATGGCCCTCGAGGCCGCTGGCGCCCGTCTGGACCGCGAGGTTCCCGGCGTTCCGCACCAGCTGCTGAAGGGCAACTTCGGCGACTTGGACGAGCTGCTTTGCTCGGCCGAGGTGCCCGGGGTCGATGGCTTCCTGTTCGATTTGGGCGTTTCGTCGCCGCAACTCGATATCCCTGGCAGGGGCTTTTCGTATAACGAGGACGCCCCATTGGACATGCGGATGGATCCGGGTAATAACACCTTAAACGCAGCTGAGGTCATCAACACCTATAACGAACACGACCTCGCCCGGATTCTACGCGTCTACGGCGAAGAGAAGTTCGCCTCGCAGATCGCGCGCGAGATCGTGCGCCGCCGCGAGCAAGAACCGATCGAAACCACCGGCCAATTTGTCGAGATCATCAAGGCGGGTATCCCGGCTGCCGCTCGTCGGCATGGTGGACACCCGGCCAAGAAAAGTTTCCAGGCCATTCGCATCGAGGTCAATCACGAGCTCGATGTGCTCGAACGAGGGCTTGATGCCGCCACCAGGTGGCTCAACCCGGGCGGACGTATCTGCGTCATCTCGTATCACTCGCTCGAGGACCGTATCGTAAAGAACCACTTTAAGGAGATGAGCCAGGGGTGCACGTGTCCGCCGGAGATTCCGGTGTGCGTGTGCGGCAACGTGCCGATACTCAAGGTCATCACCCGCAAACCCCTGGTTGCCCAGCCTGATGAGGTTGAGCGCAACCCTCGGGCGAGATCAGCCAAAATCCGCGTGGCGCAGCGTCTGTAGGCGCGACCGCGCGATATTGGACCTCCCGCTCGCACCATAAACGAAGCTTAAACACACTACCAACGTACTCGGGATGGGAGGCGGCATATCATGGGCTACAACACTTCAAGCGCAGCACTCGCCTATGATATGAACGCCATGCCCGCCTATCGTGAGACGCCGCAGGCCCCCGTTGCTCCCCGTGAGCAGCGCACGCCGCGCTTTGATGTCTACACGGGCGCGGGCCGTCAGGCAAACCAGGCGGTAAGCCCGGTTTTCATGAGCGTTCTTAAAACGTTTTGCATCATTGCGGCTATCTTCATGACGATCGGCGTCGCCCGCGTGGCGCTCGCCGGCGTTACGGCCCAGGTGCTCAACAGCAACGCCGAGCTTACCAACACGCTCGAAAAGGCGACCGATGAGAGCTCCGACCTGGAGGTCATGCATTCGGTCTATGGCGCCGACACGCGCATTCGCGACCTTGCGGGCGCTTATGGCATGGTGGAGCCCAGCGAGAGCGTTACACTTGACTTTTCGCAGGATGCAGCCGCGGGCGCCAACGCGACCGCGACCGCTCGGTAGCAAGACGGTAGCTGAGTATGACAAATGACTATCGCCGCGGTTCCGATGGGGGCCGCGGTTCTGGACGTCCCTCGTCGCGGGGACGTTCTGGTTATCAAGGAACGGGTCGGCAATCTTACAACGCCGGGCAGTCCCGTGGCAACGACCCGGCGTCGCGACTTCGCGGCTCGGGCGGCCCTCAAGTGCATAACACCAGGTCGCGCAAGAGTTCGTCGACCGAATGGCTCACAGGCGCGCCTCTGCCTCGCCGCAAAGCCGTCATGGGCTTCATCGGGCTTGGCTTGGGCTTGGGCGTCTTTCGCCTTGCCGACTATCAAATTGTCGAAGCCGATAAACTGCGCGAGCGTGCCGATGCGCGCCGCCTGCTTGCGCAGACCCTCTATGCCAAACGCGGCACCATCTACGACCGCAACGGCAACGTGCTGGCGTCGTCGGTCGAATGTCGCAACATCGCCGTGAACCCGCAGCTTGTCGAGGATGTCGACAAGGCGGTGTCGGCGCTGGTCAAGGCAACTGGAATCGATAAAAAGACCTGCCGCAAGCTCGTCGAGTCCGATGGCACCTGGGTGTATATCAAGCGCCAGGTGGACGAAGACGATGCTGCGGCGCTGGAGAAGAAGAATCTGCCCGGCGTGCTTTTTGAGCAGGCCATGAAGCGCGTATATCCATACGGCAATCTGGCATCGCAGGTGCTGGGTGTAGTGAATGTAGACAACGACGGCTTGACGGGTCTCGAAAAGCAATACAACAAGCTTCTGACCGGCACGAACGGTTCTCTCGTGCGCGAGCGCGCGAGGGACGGCAGCTATATCGCGGGCGGTGCCTATAAAAAGGTGGCTGCGGTCGACGGCGTTGATATCGTGACGACGCTCGACGTCAATATCCAGCGAGCGGCCGAGGATGCCCTGGCAGAGGCTGTCGAGAAGACAAAGGCCAAGAACGGCTCGGCGCTGGTCACCGATCCTACGACAGGCGAGATCTTGGCAGCCTGCTCGTATCCGACTTACGACCAGACCGATCTGGAAAACGCCAAGACCGAGGATATGAACTTGCGCCTGGTCACCGACGCCTACGAGCCCGGCTCGGTCTTTAAGACGCTCGTGGCGGGCGCCGGCTTCGACTTGGGTGTCGTGCGATCGAGTACGTCGTTTGAGGTGCCGGCGAGCATCAAGGTGGGCGACGATACCGTTACCGATGCCGACAAGCGCGACTATGGCATGACCATGGATGTGCGCGAGATGATGCGCCGTTCGTCCAATGTGGGCTTTGTCCTGGTGGGGCGCAAGATCGGTGCCGACGACTTTGCCGCCTATGTGGACAAGTGGGGCATCGGTCACAGCTCCGGTGTCGATTTTCCGGGCGAGAGCCTGGGTATCGTCAAGGAGCGTGACCAGTATGACGGCGCCACGCTGGGCTCGATGAGCTTTGGACAGGCGCTGTCCGTCTCGCCGATTGAGATTGCACGTGCCGTGGGCGGCATCGCCAACGGCGGCGTGATGATGACCCCGCACTTCTATAAGTCCAGCAAAGGCGACGAGAAGGACTGGGGCGAAGGCGAACGCGCGATTTCTGAGGACGCCGCATCCCAGGTGACATCGTGCATGCAGACGGTCGTGTCCGAGGGAACGGGCGTTGGCGGCGCGGTTGACGGCTATGACGTGGCGGGTAAGACCGGTACGGCCGAACGTGCCGACGAGAACGGCGGCTACCTCAAGGAGAACTACATGTCGTCCTTTATGGGCTTTGCACCGGCACAATCGCCCAAGGTACTGTGCTATATCACGCTCGACGGAACGCCGAGCGGTTCAGATGCCGCTGCGGTGCCGTTCCAGTCCATTATGGCCAACGCGCTCGACGTGCTGGGTATCCCGCGCACGAGGTAGGGGGTTACAATCTTTGGGGCGTGGTTTGTTGTCCCATATGAGGGGTGTTCACATGCCCTGCACCACGCATGCGCGGCGCTGGGATACAATACGCCGATAGCATTATTAGGTTTACAGGGGAGCTGCAATGATAGAGATCGCCGTCAACAACCTCGCGGCCGCAACAGGGGCCCGAACCGTGACGGGAGAAGCCGATCGGGTATGCCGCGGGTGCGTTATCGACTCGCGTCAGGTCGAGGAAGGGACGATTTTCGTCGCCTTTCCCGGTGAAAACGTCGACGGCAATGATTTTGCTTCCCGTGCCGTCCAGTCGGGTGCCGGCGCCGTCGTGATGACGCGTGAGCCCGAGGCCGAGCTGGTCTCGCTGGCGCAGGACAAGGGCTGTGCCATCTTGCTGACCGATGATCCCGAGGAGTTTCTGCTGCGTTTGGCGCACGCGTACCGCCTGGAGCTTGGCTGCCTGGTCGTTGGTATTACCGGTTCCATCGGCAAGACGACGACCAAGGACGTGCTCGCCGCCGTGCTCGCCAAGCGCTATCGTGTCTGGGCCACCAAGGGCAATTTCAATAACCTGATCGGCATGCCGCTCACGGTGCTTTCCGCTCCGGCCGATACCGAGGTCCTGGTGCTCGAGATGGGCATGAACCATTTCCACGAGATTGAGCGCCTGTCCCAGTCCGCCAATCCCAACCTTGCCATCGTGAGCAAGATTGGTACCTCTCATATCGGCATTTTGGGTAGCCGCGAGAACATCGCCCGCGCTAAGGCCGAGATTGTCCAGGGTATGTGCGCCGCCGGCGACTTCTTGCCGCTGCTGGTTTTGGGCGGCGAGGACGACTATACACCGTTCATTCGCGATACGTTCGCCCAGCCTGCTGGTATCGACGTGATGCTGGCCGGCGTCTCGGACGATGATGAGGTCCGTGCCCGCGACATTCGTGTTGATGACGAGGGCCGTCCGGTCTTTACGCTCGATTTTGGCCAGGGTGAGACGACCGATACCATGCTTGCCATCCCCGGCGTGCAGTCCGTCCCAAATGCCGTTAAGGCCGCCGCAGTTGCCTATCGCCTGGGCGTGACGCCCGAGCAGATCGATGCTGCCTTTAGAGGCCTCACGATCACCGGTCACCGCCAGGAGATCAAGCGCGCCAAGAGCGGTGCCCGCGTCATCGACGATTCCTATAACGCCAGTGCCGAATCTATGGCTGCTGGCCTCGATCTGCTGTGCTCGCTTTCGTGCACGGGGTCTCGTATGGCGATCCTGGGCGAGATGGGCGAGATGGGCGATGAGGCTCCTCGCATGCATGAGCTCGTGGGCGCCTATGCCGCCGCCAAGAAGCTCGACATGCTGGCGTGCGTGGGTGGTGAGCTGGCCCAGCTTATGGCCGATGCCGCGCGCATGATGGGCATGGACGAGGACCACATCCAGGTGTTCTCCGATTATCAGCAGGTGCTCGACCGCATGGGCGGCGCGCTTGAAAAACATGATGTTGTACTGGTCAAGGGTTCCCGTTTTGTTGAGCTCGACCGCTTTGTGGAAGGTGTGTGCTAGCCCATGTTCGGCAATCCCTCGTATCCAACGTATCAGGCTTTTTTGGGGCTTGGCATCGCCGCTGCCATTGCGCTGCTGCTCATGCCGTGGTGGATCAAGCTGCTCAAGGTCGAGGGTATCGGCCAGCAGGTTCGTGCCGACGGCCCCAAGCGTCATTTGGTTAAGCAGGGAACGCCCACCATGGGTGGCGTTGTCATCCTCGTCGCGATCTCGCTGACCTGCCTGCTGATGGGCAAGCTCACCACCGAGCTCGTGCTCGTGCTGCTCGCCACGCTGGCGACCGGCGTGCTGGGCCTGATCGACGACCTGACCTCCGTTACGCACGGGCGCTCGCTCGGTCTGACGCCTCATGCCAAGATGATCGGCCTAACCATTATCTGTGTCACCTTTACGGTACTTGCCGTCAACTGGTGCGGCGTCGCCCCCGAGATTCGTTTTCCCGGCGGCCTGACGATTGACCTCGGTGTTCTTTCGACCACCATCTGCGGCCTTTCGTTCCCGTGGCTCTACATTGTCTTTTGCTGGCTGATGATCGCCGGTCTTTCTAATGCCGTGAACCTGACCGATGGCCTTGACGGTCTTGCTGGCGGCACCTCCATGATCGCCATGCTCGCCATGGCTGCCATGGCGTTTTTGCACGGAGACGTGAACCTGTCCATCTTCTGCACCGCGTGTGCCGGTGCCTGCTTGGGCTTTCTGTGGTTCAACTGCTATCCGGCGAGCATCTTTATGGGCGATACCGGCTCGCTTGCCCTGGGCGCCGCGTTTGCCTGCACGTCCATCATGACCAACACCGAGGTCGTCTCCCTCATCATCGGCGGCCTGTTTATCGTTGAGACCCTGTCGGTCATGATTCAGGTTGTCTACTTCCACTTTACGCACAAGCGCGTCTTCCTTATGGCGCCCATCCATCATCATTTCGAAAAGAAGGGCTGGGCCGAGACCAAGGTCGTCATCCGTTTTTGGATTATCGCTGCGGCCTTTGGTGCCGTTGGCCTTGCTTTGTTCTTCCAGTTGGGATAGTGGTCTTTCATGCCTCTTGCTGATGTCTTTAGCCTGCTCGTTTTGGGTCAGGGCAAATCCGGTCTCGATGTCGCCCGCTGGGCGCTGGCACATCCCGAGCGCGTAAGCGCCGTTACCGTGTATGGCGGCGGCACCTCTGAGCCCAATGACGCCACGCGTGCGCTCGAGGCTGCTGGTGCGTCGTTTGTCTATGGGGCCGAACAGGTCGAGGGCGCCTATGACGTGTGCGTGACATGCCCGGGTATTTCGGAGTTCTCGTCCTTCTTTAAGGCGGGGCGTGAGCATGCCGCTCAGATTATGGGCGAGCCCGAGTTTGCCTATCGCTTGTCTCCCCAAAATTGGATTGCCATCACGGGCACCAACGGCAAGACAACTACCACGTCGCTGACTGATTATCTGCTCAAGGCCGCCGGTGAAGCCAGCGTGGCCGTCGGCAATATCGGTGAGCCGCCCGTGAACGAGATCGACGGCCGCGCACATAATGAGTGGTTTGTGGCCGAGCTGTCGAGTTATCAGATTGCTACGACCGCCGAGCTTCATCCTCGCGTGGCGGTGCTGCTCAACATCACGCCCGACCACCTGGGCTGGCACAAGAGCCACAAGAACTATGCGCTTGCCAAGATCAAGTTGTTCGAGAATATGGTCGACGACGACCTCGTGGTTATCGACGTTGAGGATGCCGGCATCCATGAGTTCGATGAGTACATCTACATGCCGGGCCGCCGCATCTGCAAGGTCGCTTTTGACGAGCCCGAGGGTGCAGACGCCGCCTTTGTGCGCGACGGCAAGTTGGTCGTCCGCCTGAAGGGCGTCGAGACTCAGCTTGTCGCCACTTCCGAGCTCAAGATCTCGGGCCATCACAATGTCATCAATGCCCTATGTGCTGCCACGGCTGCTTTGGCCGTCGGTGCCGATCCCGAGGGCATTTGCCGTGGTTTGGCATCGTTCCAGCCGCTGGAGCACCGCGTTGAGCCCTGTGGCGAGATCGATGGCGTGCGCTACGTCAACGATTCCAAGGCAACGAACACCGATGCAGTCGAAAAGGCCCTGACGGCGTTTCCCGACGACGATGTGATTTTGCTGCTCGGCGGCCACGATAAGGGTACGCCGCTTGCGGACTTTGCCCGCGTCGTTATGGACAACGTGCGCTCGGTCGTTTGCTTTGGCGATGCGCGCGAGCGCTTTACCGCCGCTATGGACGAGGCCGATGTCGATGGTGACGTGGATATCGCCCAGGCGGATGACCTGCGCGATGCCGTGGACGTCGCCCGTTCGCTGTCGAGCCGTGGCGACGTGATCTTACTTTCTCCTGCCTGCTCTTCGTTCGATGAGTTCTCGGGCTATGAGGAGCGCGGCCGCGTGTTTAAGGACTATGTGGCCCAGCTTGCCGCTGCGGCGAAATCGCAAATGGAATAGGGGTTGCCGGTGAGAGAGGAGAGCCCCCGACAAGGTATGAGGAGGCCCGACTCGGACCGTGCTTCCTCGCGGCGCAGCACACCGCGTTCCGGTCGCGGCGGGCAGACGTTTAGCGAACGCTATATTGCCGGCGTTCCCGCCCGTATCATGCGCCCCCGTTTGATATTCATGGCCTGCCTGTTTACCTTGGTGTGCTTTGGCCTGCTGATGGTGTACTCGGCGTCTTCGGTCGAGGCGCTGCACGAGAATGGCTCGGCGACGTTTTTTCTGTTTCGACAAGCCGCGTTTGCCGGAGTTGGCGTGCTGGCTATGGTTGCCATCGTGCGCATCTTGCCGGACAGCTGGTTTGGGGAGGATGTGCTCAGGATCTTCCTTATCGGCATGATAGGGCTACTGCTTCTGGTGTTCTTGGTGGGCAGCGGCAGCCGTGGCGCCACGCGCTGGCTCAACATCGCCGGTATTCAGTTCCAGCCTTCCGAGTTTTTAAAGCCATTTGCCATTGCGTATTCGGCCATCATGCTTGATCGCTTCTTTTCGCCCGGTGGCAACATCAACGAATTCCTTCGCAAGATGGGCATCTACCTGGGCATTTCGCTCTTTCTGATCTTTATCCAGCCCGATTTCGGTACTGTCCTGATCATCCTGTTGACCCTCATGTGCATGGCGTTGTTTGCGGGTCTCGACCCCAGATTTATCATCGGCGTGCTAATCTTCGGCATTCTCGTGATCATGATTGCGCTTGTCGCAGAGCCGTACCGTATGGTGCGTATTCAGGTTGCCTTGAACCCTTGGGCCGACGAGTATGGTGACGGCTATCAGGCCACGCTTGCCATCATGGCCTTTGCCTCGGGCGGTCTGTTCGGCCGCGGCATCGGCAACTCAACCATGAAGTACTCGTATCTGCCCGAAGCGCACAACGACTACATCCTGGCCATCATTGGCGAGGAAGTCGGTTTTGTCGGAACCGTGCTGTTCTTCTTGGTGTTTGCGATGCTGATCTACTCGGCGTTTCGCATTGCCGAGCAGGCGACCGATCGTCGGGGCGCGCTCATGGCGTCTGGCTCCGCGGTCATTCTCGCGGTGCAGTTTTTGATTAATGCGCTGGGCATCCTCAACGTGTTTCCCATGACGGGCAAACCGCTGCCGTTTATTAGCTACGGCGGTTCGTCGATTATTGTGTCGCTCATGCTTGCCGGGTTGATCCTGCGCGTTTCGTACGAGAGCGCCCGCCGCGATGAGTATGACCGCCGCCGTGAGAGCTTTGCCGTTATGGATGAGAGTACCGCCGGCGTGCCTCACGTGCGCGGCGAGCGATCTTCGCGTAACGGTTTTACCGTCCTGGATGGCTCTGCGACCGACCCCGCAGCCCGCCCGCGTCAGCGAACGGCGCCGCAAGGTCGTCCTCAGCGCCCCAGCCCTCGCAATGCGGGCGGCGGATATAATCGAATCGATTTGAACTCGGACCCGTCGGCGCGTCTGCGCACCGACGACCAGGGACCGCGTGTACGAAGGGACTACCATGACCGATAAGATGACCGTTGCTATTGCAGCCGGCGGTACGGCAGGACACATCAACCCCGCGCTCGCCTTGGCCGAAGAGCTGCGTGATCGTGGCCACCACGTTGTGTTCGTGGGCCAGTCGCGCAAGCTCGAGGGTCGTCTGGTCCCCGAGGCTGGGTTTGATTTTGTGCCCATTACGGTCACGGGCTTCGACCGCTCCCGTCCTTGGACGGCGCTGACCTCGCTATGGCGTGTCAACAAGGCCAAGCGTGCGCTCGCCAGTCATTTCTCAAAGGTCGGCAAGCCCGATGCCGCCATCGGTTTTGGTGCCTATGTCGAGGTTCCGCTGCTGGGGTGGTGCAAGGGCGCGGGTGTTCCGTATCTGCTGCATGAGCAGAACTCCGTTCCGGGCCTGGCCAATAAGATGATGAACTCCCACGCCGCCCGCGTGTGCATCTCGGTGCCGGCAGCGCGCTCGGTCTTTGAACGCGAAGGTGACCCTGACCACGTGCTCATGACCGGCAACCCCGTACGTCGCTCGGTGATCGAGGGCGATCGCGCTCGCGGCCGCAAGGCACTTGGCGTTCCCGAGGACGCTACGCTGCTGCTCGTCTTTGGCGGTTCACTTGGCGCCCAGCACCTCAACGAGCGCGTGGTCTCGCTCAAAAACGAGCTGCTTTCGCGCAAGAACCTCTATGTGTTGCATTCGACGGGTGCCGACGGCTTTGAGGAGACCGAGCGCGCTTTGGCGCTGACGCCCGAGGAGGCGAAGCGTTACCGCGTCCAGCCTTACATCGACAACATGGGCGATATGCTGGCTGCTGCCGATTTGGTGCTCTCGCGTTCGGGCGCATCGAGCGTGGCCGAGATCGCTGCACTCGCCGTGCCTTCGGTGCTCGTGCCGTACCCGCATGCGACGGCCGACCACCAAACCACCAATGCCCGTTATCTAGTCGACGCCGGGGCCGGTGTGCTCTGCGCCGATGCCGATATCGACGGTTCTGCCTTTGCCGATGAACTGCTGCACCTGGTCGATGACGCGGCGGCGCGCGACGCCATGCGTCAGGCGGCGCGTGGTCTGGCTCAGGATAGGGCCGCCGCTCTTCTGGCGGATGCGGTAGAGGGTTTGCGTTAGTTAGACGGGATATCGTCGGTCGCCCTCGCGCTGATGCGGTAGGTGCGGTACAGTTAACGGGTTACAGGCAGTGTTTACGCAAGGAGTACACGAGCACATGGCTGATTCCCAGACTGCAACCTCCGCGCCCGAGTTTAAGAGCGCCCACTTTATCGGTATCGGCGGCGCCGGCATGAGCGGCATCGCCCTCGTTCTGCACGAGCGCGGTTATGCCGTTACCGGCTCCGACCTTAAGACGTCACGTTATATCCGCCAGCTTACCCGCGCTGGTGTGAAGGTGCATGTGGGCCATGAGGCCGCCACGATCGACGAGGTCAAGCCCGACGTGGTTGTTGTCTCCACCGCTATTCCGGAGTCCAACCCTGAACTCGTGCGCGCTCGCGAGCTTGGTATTCCCGTGTGGCCCCGTGCTAAGATGCTCTCTGCTTTGGGCCACGGCTACACTACCGTCGCTGTTGCCGGCACGCATGGCAAGACCACCACGTCTTCGATGTGCGCCACCATGCTCGACCGCATGGGTCTGGATCCGAGCTTCCTGATCGGTGGCATCGTCGAGGGCTATGACACGAACGGCAAGAACGGCTCGGGCGACTACTTTGTCGCCGAGGCCGACGAGTCCGACAGCTCCTTCCTGTTCTTGAACCCCAACGTGGTCATTGTGACCAACGTCGAGGCCGACCACCTCGATCACTACTCGGGTATCGAGGAGATCGAGGCAACTTTCGCCAAATTCATGAGCCTGGTGGGCGAGGACGGCACCGTCATCGTCTGCGGTGAGGACCCGCATCTGGTCGAGCTCGCCAAGTCGACGGGCCGTCACGTGCTTTCCTACGGCTTTGCCGAGAGCAACGACATCGTCTGCATGCACCCGGATGTCAAGGGCATCCAGAGCGACTTTATCGTTCGCTTTGAGGACGGCACTGAGCACGCTGTGGAGATCAAGAGTAATCCCGGTCGCCACAACATGCTCAACGCCACGGCGGTGCTCACCGTCGCCCATGTCCTGGGCCTTGACATCGACTCCGCCGCCAAGGCGCTCTCGAGCTTTGAGGGCGTCCGCCGTCGCTTTACCCACGTGGGCGATATCGATGGCATCACCGTGGTCGATGATTACGGCCATCACCCCACCGAGATCAAGGCGACGCTTGCTGCCGCTTCGTCGCTGGGCTACAAGCATGTCGACGTCGTGTTCCAGCCGCACCGCTATTCGCGCCTGCAGGCCCTGTGCGACGACTTTGCCGATGCATTTGCCAATGCCGATAAACTGCTGCTGATTGATGTGTTCTCGGCTGGCGAGATGCCCATTCCGGGTGTCACCTCTAAGATGCTCGCCGATACCGTGCGCGCCAAGCATCCTGGCAAGGAGGTCGTGTACTGCTCCAGCCGTCTTGAGCTCAATCAGGAGCTCGAGCAGATGGTGGGCGAGGGCGACCTGCTGCTCACTATGGGTGCTGGTGACGTTACGACCGTCGGTCCCGAGTTCATTGAGTATCTGACTGCCAAGAAAGACGCTTAAGTCTAATGGGTCTGTTTAACGCCGTCATGGCGCTCTCGGGCATGATCGACACGGATGTGATCGAGGACGAGCGCCTTGCGCGTCATACGAGCTATCGTATCGGCGGCAAGGCCGACCTCTTTGTGACGTGCCATAGCTATCATGCCCTCCGCCGCGCCGTGGCGGTGCTCGATCGCGAGCAGGTGCCGTGGGTCATCATCGGCAAGGGCTCCAATCTGCTGGTTGCCGATGGCGGTTATCGCGGTGCCGTCATTTCGCTCGGACGTGAGTTTCAGCGCACGGTTGTTGCCGATGACGGTTGTACGCTGACGGTCGGTGCGGGCGTGATGTTTGCGCGCTTGGTCAACGATGCCCTGTCGCGTAGCCTCTCGGGCCTTGAGTTTGCCGTTGGCATCCCTGGTTCGGTCGGCGGTGCGATATCTATGAATGCCGGCACACGGACCGAGTGGATTGGCTCGCTGGTTGAGGATGTCGTAACGTTTGACCCGGCATCCGGTATCAAGCATTATGCGGGGTCCGAGATCACTTGGGGCTACCGCGAATGTAGCCTTCCCCGCAATGAGATCATCCTCGAGTGCGTGCTCAAGCTTAAACCGGCGCCCAAGGCCGACATTCGCGAGCGCATGGAGCGGTACCTTACGAGGCGCAAGCGTACACAGCCCATGGGTCGCGCATCCTGCGGGTCGGTCTTTCGCAATCCGCCCGATGCGAGCGTGGGCAAGCTTATCGAGGATTGTGGATTAAAGGGTTTTTCGATTGGCGGCGCGGAAGTTTCGCCCGTTCACGCTAATTTTATCGTTAATAACGGAACTGCCTCGGCCGATGACGTTGCCGCGGTTATCAGACATGTGCACGGAAAGGTGAGGGAGGCGTATGGCATCGAGCTCAGACCGGAAGTTAAATTCCTCGGCTTCTAGAGCATCGAAACCCACCTTCCGCCGCGCCGGAGGGCGTTCCGGCGCGCCTGCCAAACCTCAACGCAATACCGTCGCGCACTCTAAGTCTGTCGGGCATGCTCGACAGACCAGTCGTCCGGTCGTCGGCTCGCAGCTCGGTAATCGTCCGGCCGCAAAAAAGTCCTCGCGTCCCTCGGTGACGTCAAAGCCTGTTATGGGCGCCAAACCTGCCCGTCCCATGGCAACTCCTAAGCCCTCGACGGGAACTAAGGCGGCGCGTCCGGGTCGCACGCTGGGCGCATCGAAACCGCGCTCGCTGACATCGGTGCCGGCTACCGCCAAGAAGCCTTCGGGTAAAAAAGGCGTCAACCCGTTGTCTTCACTTGGGGCGATGGCAAATAAAACGTCAGACGCCGCTTCTCTCGTTACAGGCAAAGGCAAAATCGTGGGCGGCGTTCTGGCCGTCTTGGCCGTGCTCGTCGTCGTTGCCGTCGTGGTGATCAACTCTGGATTGTTTACCGCCACTGATATTCAGATTCAAGGCAGCGAGCATGTGACGAAGCACGATGCTATCCAGCTGATCGATTTGCCCGAGGGAACGTCGCTTTTTAACGTCGATCCTGACCAGATTACCGAGGACCTCAAGCAGAACCCGTGGGTGTCGGGCGTGGATGTCCAGCGTCAGTTCCCGCATACGCTCATCATTACGCCGATGGAGCGCAAGGTCATCGCAATTGCCTATATCAGCTCCGATGACCTTGCCTGGGCCATCGGGGATGATGACACCTGGATCGCCCCGCTGTCGACGTCGGTCGAAGTGGATGACCAGGGCAACGTCATCACGACGGGGCAGGGCTCAAATACCTTGACCGGAATCGATGCCGCGCTGGCGCTCGCTAAGCACTATGGCGCGGTGTTGTTGACCGATGTCTCGGCGGATGTCGCTCCGGTTTCCGGCCAGGCGGTGAGCTCCAAGGCCGTTAAGGCTGGCTTGGATTATGTGCGTGGTTTTTCGAGCGAGTTCTTGGGACAAGTCAAGGATATTTCCACGCCTTCGGTCGAAGCCATCTCGGCAAACCTCAATAACGGCATTGAGGTGTCGCTGGGTGATTCGAACGATATCGTCAAGAAGGAGCGCGTAGTCACCAAGCTGCTTTCGCAGGTAGAGGGCGTAACGTATATCAATGTGCGCTCTCCGGGTAACTATACATTTAGGAACGCTCCGACCTCGTAGCGCTGGTTGATGCTTTGTTGAGGGGCCATACCGCGCCGTTTATCTGGTTTGTTTGGTTTTCACCGTCAATTATTTGACTGATACGTTCATAATGTGCAAACATAATACGGTTTACCTTTGCATTTACTTTCAACTTGAAGGTTAATGTGCGCAGGGGTCAACCCATGCTATGGCTATAACCTTTGTTCGGAGGACCGACATGCACGAGACAGAGATCAACAACTACCTTGCCGTCATTAAGGTGGTCGGCGTCGGCGGCGGCGGTACCAACGCGGTCAATCGAATGATCGAAGAGGGCATCCGCGGCGTCGAGTTTGTTGCCATCAACACCGATGCTCAGGCACTCGCGATCTCTGATGCCGATATCAAGGTGCACATCGGCACCGACCTGACCCGCGGCCTGGGCGCCGGCGCCAACCCCGAGGTCGGCCGCAAGGCCGCCGATGAGTCCCGCGACGACATCGCCGAGGCGCTCGCTGGCGCCGACATGGTGTTCATCACCTGCGGCGAGGGCGGCGGCACCGGTACCGGCGCTGCTCCCATCGTTGCCGATATCGCGATGAACGAGGTCGGCGCGCTGACCGTCGCCGTCGTGACCAAGCCCTTCACCTTCGAGGGCCGCAAGCGCAAGAAGAGCGCCGAGGAGGGCATTAAGACCCTCTCCGACTGTGTCGACACCATGATCGTCATCCCCAACGACAAGCTGCTCGACATCGCCGAGAAGAAGACCACCATGCTCGAGGCCTTCGCAATCGCCGATGGCGTCCTTTCCC
The DNA here is from genome assembly GCA_958435545.1 of uncultured Collinsella sp. The sequence goes on along the minus strand of CAUBGU010000005.1, from coordinate 18,340 downwards.
AGGGCACCCAGGGCATCACCGACCTCATCACCGTCCCCGGTATCATCAACCTGGACTTCGCCGATGTTAAGACCATCATGAAGCAGGCCGGTACCGCCATGATGGGCATCGGTACCGCTTCTGGGGACACCCGTGCCGTCGACGCCGCCCAGCAGGCTATTTCCAGCCCGCTGCTCGAGAGCTCCATCGATGGCGCCACGCGCGTCCTGCTCTCCATCGCCGGCTCCAAGGACCTGGGCATCCAGGAGATCAGCGACGCCGCCGACGTTGTCGCCAATGCCGTCGACCCCGAGGCCAACATCATCTTCGGTACCGTTGTCGACGAGTCCCTGGGCGACCAGGTGCGTATCACCGTCATCGCTACGGGCTTCTCCGACTCCAACGTCAACCGTCAGGACGAGCTCTTTGCTGCTCAGCAGTCTCAGAGCAAGGCCGCTGCCTCCGCTGAGCCGCAGCGCACCGCTCCTGCCACGAGCCCGGCTCAGGCCGCTCCGACCCGCAACGTCGGTGGCACCGAGCTTCCTAACTTCGGCAACGATCAGTTCGAGCTTCCCGACTTCCTGAAGCGCGGTAGCTTCTAAGTCGTTCTTTGCATTGTTGTGCGCAGGGGCGTGTCCGTATGGACGCGCCCTTTTTATTTCGACTTTGTAAACTAGAACCTCCAATCTCTTTACGTTCCCTTTACGATTGCCTCCAGCGCAGCAGGTATCCTTTTAGAGAAGTATGACAGCCGTATAAACGCGGGCTGTAGCGGCGATGCCGCGGTACTTGTGTTATTAGGAGGCTTTAGTATGGCAGCACGTGCGGACAAAGTTTCGCGTGTCGACCATGATGGAGTTACGTTGGTGGAGGGCGCGACATCCGATGTTCGCTTTGCCTTCACCGAGCGCGCCGGTGGCGTTTCCGAAGATGCGTACTCCTCACTCAACTTGGGCTCGCATGTTGGCGATGACCCCTTTGCTGTTCAAGAAAATCGTCGTCGTGCGCTCGAGGCTATGGGTGCCGCCGAGTGCGAGCACAACCTGCTCGTTCCCAATCAGGTCCATGGTGATCATATCGTTGCGGTGACCTCGAACGGCGCCGATGACCTTGAGGACGTCCGCGAGCAGATTGCCGCGGGCTGTGATGCCATCGTCTGCACGGCGCATAACGTGCCCGTGCTGCTCTGCTTTGCCGACTGCGTTCCCGTGGTGCTGGTGGCCCCCGGCGGATTTGCCGTGGTGCACTCCGGTTGGAAGGGCACGATTGCACGTATTTCCGCCAAGGCGTGCCAGGCGCTTTGCGATGCTGCCGGTTGCGATGCGAGCGACGTTTCCGCCTATATCGGCCCCCATATCTTGGGTGACGAATATGAGGTATCCCAGGAACTCATGGATCGCTTTGCCGCCGAGTTCTCTTGCATCGATGCGAATACCTCTCGCATGCTTGATCTTTCCGCTGCCATTCGCGAGGCGCTGGTAGATGTCGGTGTCGACGCGGATAATATCGTGGATACCCAGCTTTCGACCGTGCGTCAGAACGACCGCTTTTATTCCTACCGTAACGAGGACGGCACCTGTGGGCGCCATGCTGCGATCGGCGTGATGCTATGAGAAAGATCGTATCGGTCCTGAGCGCCGCTGTGCTTACGCTTACGCTGTGCGCCTGTTCTTCGGGATCTTCTACCTCTTCCATTACCGTGGCCGGCTCCACGACCTGCCTTCCTATCGCCGAGATTGCGGCCGAGGGCTTTAAGGAGGAGACCGGCATCGACGTGCTCGTTTCCGGTTTGGGTTCTTCCGCTGGGATCGAGGCCGTCAGCGCCGGCACGGCCGATATCGCCAGCTCCTCCCGTGGACTCAATGCCGACGAACAGGATCTGGGCCTGACTCCCATCGTCATTGCCCACGACGGTATTGCGGTCATCGTGAACGACGACAACCCCGTCGATAACCTCTCGACCGAGCAGCTCCGCGATATCTACGCCGGCAAGATTACCAATTGGAAAGAGGTCGGTGGCGAGGACCTGAGGATTCAGGTCATCAACCGAGACGAGGCGTCCGGTACGCGCGAGGCCTTCCGTACCATCGTGATGGATGGCACGCCGTTCGATCGCCGCTCGGCTGTTCTTTCGGGTACGGGCCAGGTGCGCGACGTGGTATCTCGTTCGCGTGGGGCCATCGGCTACATTTCGCTGGGCTTCGTCGATAGCCTCAACGCCAAGACCTCGGTCAAGGCTGTCTCGGTCAATCATGTTGAGGCGTCCGAGAAGACGGTCGCGAGTGGCGGCTATCCCATCTCGCGCGACCTTTACTTCTTTGTGAAGGGTGCGCCTTCGCAGCAGGCGCAGGATTACATCGACTACGTGACGTCCGAAAAGATGGACAAGCAGATTCGCGAGGCGGGCTTTATTCCCGTCACCAACGACGAGAAGGGGAGTGAGTAGCATGGAAGCACAGGAAAACTCCCAGACTGAGCAGAATGCTCAGGCACCCAAGAAGCGCGAGCTGGCGCTCGTATCGCGCAGTACCTATATCAAGGAGAAGGCGCTGCAGTGGATCTTCTTTGCCTGCGCGTTCTTGGCGGTCGTTACCGTCATCCTGATTTTTGTCTTTACCACGTACTCGGCGCTGCCCGTCTTTACCGACATCGGTCTGGCGGACTTCTTTAGCTTTACGTGGGCGCCCTCTGAGGGCCACTACGGCATCATGTCGCTGCTTGCCGGCTCAGGTCTGGTGACCGTCGGTGCGCTCGCCATGGGCGTGCCGCTGGGCGTGGGTACGGCCGTGTACCTGGTCGAGATCGCCGGCAAGCGCGTGCGCAAGCTCATCAGCCCTGCCGTCGACCTGCTGGCCGGCATCCCTTCTATCATCTACGGCTTTTTCGGCATGATCATCATCCGCCCGTTTATCGCACAACTGACCGGCGGCCTTGGTTTTGGTGCGCTGACGGCGTGGTTTGTGCTCGCCATCATGATCGTCCCTACCATCACCACGCTCACCATCGATGCCCTCAATTCCATTCCCATGGGCATTCGCGAGGCATCGTATGCCATGGGTGCTACTAAGTGGCAGACCATCTATAAGGTCGTGCTACCTGCCGCTAAGCTGGGTATCGTGGATGCCATCGTGCTGGGTATGGGCCGTGCCATCGGAGAGACCATGGCCGTGCTCATGGTCGTGGGTAACGCCCCGGTTATTCCCGACAGCATTGCGAGCCCTATCTCGACGCTCACGAGCCAGATCGCGCTCGACATGAGCTATTCCTCGGGTCTGCATCGCTCGGCGCTGTTCGGCATGGGCGTGGTCCTGTTTATCATCTCCGCCACGCTGGTGGGCATCGTCCGTCTGATTTCCAAGAAGAAGAGGGGGTAGGCTATGTCCGATTCCGTTGACACGACGGTCGATACGACCTCGTCGCGCGAGCGCATCAAGCGTGCCCTTTCCCACGGCAAGAAGGGCCGCATCAACAAGGACCTGTCCAACAAGATCATGCTTGGCGTGTTTCGTGCCGCTGCCTACATCACCACGCTGGTGCTGGTCGCTATCATCGCCTACGTGGTCATCAACGGCCTGCCACACATCTCGCTCGACTTTATCTTCGGTTGGCCCCAGGGCGTCAACGCCGAGGGCGGAATTTGGCCCACGATCGTATCGACCGTCTACGTGACGGCGCTCGCCATGCTTATCTGCACGCCGATCGCTGTGCTGGCAGCCGTCTATCTGGCCGAGTACGCCAAGCAGGGCAAGGTCGTCGAGCTCATTCGCTACGCTGCTGACGCTTTGGCCTCGGTGCCCTCCATCGTTATGGGCCTGTTTGGCTACGCCTTGTTTGTCGAGGCCATGGGCCTGGGCCTTTCGATGGTCTCGGCCGCCCTGGCACTCGCGCTCTTGATGCTTCCCATCGTCATGCGTACCACCGAAGAGGCCATTCGCGCCGTTCCGCGCTATATCCGCTGGGGCGCATATGGCCTGGGCGCCACCAAGTGGCAGGTTGTCTCCAAGATCGTGCTTCCTTCTGCCTTTGGCCGTATTGCCACGGGCATCGTTCTCGCCATCGGCCGTGCCATTGGCGAGACCGCGGTGGTGCTCTATACCATGGGGCAGGCCATCAATCTACCTATTTCGCCGCTCGATTCCGGCCGCCCCATGACGGTTCACCTGTATCTGCTTGCCAACGACGGCATCAACATGAACGCAGCCTACGGCACCGCGCTCTTGCTGATGGTGATCATTCTGGCCTTCAACCTGTTTGCGCGCTTCCTGTCGCGCAAGCGTCGCTAGTTAAGGAGTCCCATGTCCGTTTATCAGTCCGCTCCCACGTTGGAGCAAGCGGCCATTACGGCCAAGGATTTCAACTTTTGGTACGGTGACTTTCATGCGCTGACGGGGCTTGACCTCAACATCGCCAAAAACGCCATCACCTCCTTCATTGGCCCTTCGGGCTGCGGCAAGTCGACGTTTTTGCGCTGCATCAACCGCATGAATGACCTGATCGAGGGCACGCGCGTCGAGGGCACCATGACGCTCGACGGCAACGATATCTATGCCGAGGGTGTCGACCCGGTCGATCTCCGTCGTCGCGTGGGCATGATCTTTCAGCAGCCCAACCCGTTTCCTAAATCCATCTACGAGAATGTCGCCTTTGGCCCTCGTCTGCAGGGCGTGACTAGCAAAAGTGACCTCGATGACATCGTGGAAGAATCGCTCAAGCGCGCCAACCTCTGGAAAGAGGTATCCAATCAGCTCAACAAGGATGGTTTGGCGCTCTCGGGCGGTCAGCAGCAGCGTCTGTGCATCGCGCGCGTGCTTGCGGTGCAACCCGATGTCCTTCTGATGGACGAGCCCTGCTCCGCCATCGACCCCACGTCCGTCTCTAAGGTCGAGGATCTGATGGCCGAGCTGGCGCCCGAGATGACGATCATCATCGTCACGCATTCAATGCAGCAGGCAGCTCGCATTAGCGACTACACCGCATTCTTCTTGCAGGAAGTTGCCGGCGAGCCCGCTACGCTCATCGAGTATGGTCAAACCGACGCGATCTTCACCAGCCCGGTGGACTCGCGGACGGAAGACTATATCACCGGCCGCTTTGGCTGATCGGTGCGACTAGTCCCAAGCCGATCGGATCTGGTCCGGTGCGTATTCACTGTGCGGGCGGCATGACCGCACCCAACTGATTGGAGTGAACCATGCGCAAACTGTTTTCCCGTCAGCTCATCGAGGCCCGTCACGAGATGCTGAGCATCTACGAGGCCGTCGATCTGGCCCTCCACGATGCCGTGAAGGCCTATGTGACCGACGACCGCAAGCTCGCCACCAAGACCAAGAAGCGCACGCTTTCGATTGACGCACGCTGCGCCAACCTGGAGGCCGTCTGCTACAACCTGATTGCCACGCAGTCACCGGTCGCCTCCGACTTCCGCTTGCTGCAGACGATCATCTACGTCGACTTTAACCTGCAGCGCATGACCGATAAGGTTCGCCAGATTTGCCGCGCCACGCGTCATATGATCAAGGCCGACATCTCGCTGCCCAAGGAGCTTGTCGGCACGGTCGAGGCCGAGGCTGAGGCCGTCTACCAGGTGCTGGGCTCTTCGCTTTCTGCGCTCGTCACCAACGACATGTCCATCATCTGCAACTTGGCCGTCGAGGACGAGCCAGTGCACGCCGCCTACGAGAAGTTCTTCCGCACCTTTAACCGCATGGACACGGGCGATTTTATGGACGACGACAGCAACTATGACGACCTGCGCCGCGCCATCATGGTATCGCGCTATCTCGATCGCATCGCCTCGATTTCCATCGATGCCGCCTGCCGTCTGACCTTCCTGTTGACCGGACAGCGTATGACTGCCGGTGATATCGCCTGCACTGATGAGGATGAGCTCGAGAGCATGCGCGTGCCTTCGGGCGAGGGTGTTATCATGAGGCCCGCCGTCGATGCACGCTACGTTGCCAAGGTGCCCGTTAACGAGGTCAGCGAGGGTCTTCGCTACCTGCTCGATCATCTTGAGGATGAGGACGATGGCGAGGACGACGAGGAGTAAGTAACCCCGTTCGTCGAAAGATTGTAAATACCTAAGTGAGCGCGGCCTTGCACATGCGGGGCCGCGCTCTTGCGTTAGCATGGGACTACTTGTTTGGCTGTCAGCGGAGGCGATTGGCAATGGATAACTATTTGGACTTGATGCGCGCTCGCCGCGAGCAGATTCTGGAACGTTTTTATGCGGCGCTCGATCGCGCGGGCCGTCCCCACGACGCCGCGAGCCTCATTGCCGTGTCCAAGACCGTTGGTGTCGATGAGACCGTTGCCGCCATCCAGGCGGGGTATCGCCATTTTGCCGAGAACCGCCCGCAGGAGCTGGTTCGCAAGCTCACGGGTCTGGCGGAGCATCCGGAGCTGCCCGAGGTGCGCTTCGATATGATCGGCAACCTGCAGACCAATAAGATCAATGCGGTGCTGGGCTCAGCCGAGCTGATTCACTCGGTGGGTTCGCTGCATCTGGCGCAGGCGATCTCGAGCCGTGCTGTTCGCAAGATTGAGGCAGGCGAGCTCGTCGGCCCCCAGCGTGTGCTCATTGAGGTCAATGTGAGTGGTGAGGAGTCGAAGGGAGGCTTTTCACCCGATGAGATTCGCGCCGCCGCGGGTGAGCTTGCAGAACTTGAGGGAATTTGCGTACAGGGGCTTATGACTATGGCGCCCTGGGGGAATAAGGATGTGGCACGCCGCACCTTTGCGGGGCTTCGTGAGCTGAGGGATGAGCTGGAGGCGGCGCATCCCGATTTGAACCTGCCCGAGCTTTCCTGCGGTATGAGCGAGGACTTTGAGTCTGCCCTTGAGGAGGGCTCTACGCTCGTTCGCCTGGGCAGGGTAGTATTTAGCCCGGAGTTTGCAGTAAAATAAGGCTCTGAAGTGCGCACTGATTATCGGGGCGCCTGCACTAAACCGCGAGAGGACACAACCATGGGCTTCCTTGACGAGATTAAAAATAAGATGCACCTGGGCGGCCAGCAGGGTTACGACCAGGGTTATGGCCAGGACGACGACTACGGCTACGATGACGGCTACGACGATGGCTATCAGAACAACGGCTACAGTGGTGCTTCGGGCGAGGGCTTCTACACCCAAGACGAGCCGAGCAACGGTCTGCTTGGCCAGACGCGCCGCGGTGAAGCTGAGTCGGTTGCCGTGTATACGCGCTCCGGTCAGCTGGTCGGCGATGACTCCCGCCATGCCACGACGTATAACCCGCCTTCGCGCTCGCAGGACAGTGTTGCGAGCGGTTATCGTCCCGGTGCCTATGACACGCCGTCGAGCTACGCCGAGAATACCCGCGCCCGTGCCGCCGCTGCACCCGCGCCTGCACCGAGCGATGCCTCGGCCTATGCGAGCAATATCATCAACGCCACGCCGCAGCTGCCGGCCTATGTCCTGCGCCCCGAGAGCTATGACGACGTGGAGACCGTGGTGCGCCGCGTTCGCACCAAGCAGCCTGTCGCACTGATTTTTGTGGGCGTACGCACCGAAGTTGCCAAGCGCGTCTTGGACTTCTCTTACGGCTTTGCCTGCGGTCTGGGTGCCACGGTCAAGGAGGTGGGCGACCGCGTGTTCATGGTGCTGCCCGCCGGTTGCGAGGTCAAAGATTCCGATCTCAAGAAGCTTCGTGCCGACGGCTACCTTAAGTAAAGACAAGACGAGGAGATTCCCATCAACATCTACACTATCGTCCAGCTGGTCAACACGCTGTTCAACTTCTATTCCACGCTCATTGTCGTCTACTGCTTTATGACGTGGATTCCCATGAAGCAGGGTGGTTTGCTTCAGGATATTGCCGCGGTGCTTGATAGCGTGTGCGGTCCGTGGCTCAACCTGTTCCGTCGTTTCATCCCGCCGATGGGCGGTATCGATTTTTCGCCGGTCGTTGCGATTATTGCGTTGCAGTTGGTGCAGAGGCTGGTTCTGCAGCTTCTTATAGGTATACTCGTGTAGAACTGACTTAGTAACTTACGTCGGGCGTGTAGCGCCGAGGCGATGAAAAAGGAGACTTGTTATGGCTATTACCCCTGCAGACATCCAGGCTCAGACTTTCTCTGAGGCCAAGCGTGGCTACGATCCTGCCGAGGTCGACGTCTTCTTGGAGACGCTGTCCTCCGAGGTTGACGCTATGCTCGCTAAGATCGTCGACCTTAAGGGTCGTCTGACTGCTACCGAGCAGCAGCTTGCCGATGCACAGGCTCAGCTTGCCCAGGCTCAGGATACCGCCGACCAGGCCGTTCCTGCCGCCCCCGTGGCTGCTCCCGCCCCTGACTTCTCCGCTCAGGAGCGCCAGATTTCCGCCGCCCTGATCGCTGCCCAGCAGACCGCTGAGACCATCGTCAACGATGCCAACGAGAACGCTGAGCGTATCCGCAACGAGGCTGACGCCAAGGCCCGCGAGGTTATCCGCCAGGCTCTGACCGAAAAGCAGGCCGAGCTCGAGGAGATCGATCGTCTCAAAGCTTCCCGTGAGGAGTTCAAGGCCGAGTATCTCAAGCTCATCCAGCACTTTATGGACGATGCCCAGAACTCCTTCCCGGCCGATCTGATGGCCTCTACGCCGGTCGGTTCTGCCGCTTCTCCTGCGGTGACTGTTCCCGCCGAGCCGCTGCCCGTCGCTGACCCGGTTGTCCCCGTGGCCGATCCCTTCGCCCCGATCGACAACTTCGCTGCCGACGACCTGGACTAACATTCGGCCTACAATTTAGTGCCTCGAAAGGACCCGCAGCTTGCGGGTCCTTTTTTATGACTGTGCAAGGGCGCGCAACATAAAAAACCGAGCCCTGCACATGGTGGCGCAGAACTCGGCGAACGGGTGAGCGGTCAAGGGTAGGTTTTAAGGCATGTCCCAAAAATCTACTTGAGGAGGAAGTCGGAGAGGGGAATGGTACGGGCCTCGCGATGCTCGGGATCGGCGATGTGGTCGGCAGGATATCCACAGACGAGCATGTGATAGGGATAGACGCCCTTGGGCAGATTGAACTGCTCCTGCGCCACCTCAGGCTTAAAATGGCATACCCAGCACGTTCCCAGGCCCTGCTCGGTGGCCTCCATCATCATCTGATCACACACGATTGAGGTGTCGATTTCACTAGAATTCATCTGGTCATACGGGCGCACCCAAGCATCACCGGTAACGCTGCAAATAAGGAAGACAAGCGGAGCGCCAAAGATAGACTCATCACGAGCAAACCGAGGCTGACAAGCAGCTGCCTTCTCCAGAAGCTCAGGCGTATCCAACACCATCACACGGGTTGGATGGTTATTACAGGCAGAAGGAGCAATACGCCCAGCCTCAACAATGGCATCCACCACAGCCTGCTCCACAGCCCGATCTTCAAACTCACGACAAGAATACCGACCCCGAGCCAGATCCAAATACCCCATAACCAAACCCTCCAAAGTCAGCAAATCAATCCAAAGCAAAACAAAGGGTACCCAAAGCCCGATCCAGCCAAACGTTTAAGGCGGTCCCAAAGTTCCCAATCGGGCTCAAAGGCCCTGTCAACAAAAGCCTCATTGCTTTCAAAGTATCAGCCAAAGTTCCCAATGGTGGTACGTAAGGCGAAGGGCCGGCCACGGTTTGCTTTCGAACGACTCTGCAAAGCAGCCGGAGTGAGAAAGCAAACCGTGGCCGGCCCTTCGCCGCCGGGACACGTACCCCCAATTAACTGTTCTTCATGACAATCGAATCCACAACATCGGCCACATTCTCGCAGCAGTCGGCGCAGTACTCCAGGAAGGCGTATACGTCACGCCAGGCGATGACCTCGAGCGGGTCCTTGCCGTTGACGTGCAGGTTGCGCATGGCGTTGATATAGAGCTCGTCGGCTTCGGACTCGATGGTGTTGATCTGGATGACGAGTTCGCGCAGGGTCTTGGACTTGCGGTAGTTGGGCAGCTCGACCATCAGGTCTTTCATGGCGCGGCAGGCGTCAGTCACCTTGTGGGCGATGACGATGGCGTCGGGATGGATGCTCTGGATGTTGGTGAAGTAGACGCGCTGCACGACGCCCTCGATGCGGTCGAGCACGGTGTCGAGTGAGCAGCTCATCAGATCCAGATCCTCGCGCTCGAGCGGGGTGATAAAGGCGGTGAGCAAGGCGTCCTCAAGCTCATGGTGCTTCTTGTCGGCCGCATGCTCGATCGCGTGCATCTTGTTGAGCATATCGTGAATCTTTGCGGGATCGAAGTTCTCGAAAATCTTGGTGAGCAGCTCGGCGGCCTGGACGGCAAGGTCGGCGCAGGCGACGTAGTTGTCGAAGTAGAACGAATCGGGTTTCTTTGCCATGGGTGGGTCCTTTCGAGGCGAAGACGGGTGGGCGAGGTAATGCAGTCCGGATGGACGTTCGGTTTGACTAGAGGAACATCATGAACAGCTTGGCCATGACAAAGCTGATGAGTCCGCAGGCGGGGAAGGTGAAGAACCAGGTGAACATCATGTCTTTGACGACGCCGAAGTTGATGGCTGAGAGGCGCTTGACGGCACCGACGCCCATGATGGCGCAGGTCTTGATGTGTGTGGAGGACACGGGGATGCCGGTAAGGGTGGCAAGCAGCAGGTTTGCGGCGCCCGCCAGGTCGGCGGAGAAGCCCTGATACTTTTCGAGCTTGACCATGCTCTGGCCGACGGACTTGATGATGCGCTCGCCGCCCACGCTGGTGCCGATACCCATAGTGGCCGAGCACAGCAGCATAATCCAGATGGGGATGCCTGCATCGCCGACGCTCGTCTGGCCGCTGGCAAAGGCCACGCCTAAAAAGAGCACGCCGATGAACTTCTGTCCATCCTGCGCGCCGTGCATAAAGCTCATGGCCGCAGCGCTCGCGATCTGAGCGTATTTAAAGAAGACATTGGCACGTCGCCTGTTGGCGGCGGCGAAAAGAATCGAGACGAGCTTGCACAGGACCCAGCCCATGACAAAGCCCAGGCCGATGGAGAGCGCCAGACCGTAGATGACCTTCATCCACTCGTGGACGTTGACGCTGCTCGCACCGCCGAGGGCGATGGCGGCACCGGTCAGGCCGGCGATAAGGCTGTGGCTTTGCGAGGTGGGGATGCCAAAACGCGACGCTGTGGCGCCGTAGACGACGATGGAGAACAGCGCCGCGCATAGGCAGGCGAGCGCCATGGTGCTGTTTCCGCCAAAGTCGACGATATGTGAGATGGTGTTGGCGACGCTCGCGTTAAAGTGCGTCATGATGAGCACGCCGAGGAAGTTGAATGCGGCGCTCATGAGAATGGCGGCGCGGGCGGGCATGCAACGCGTAGTGACGCAGGTCGCGATGGCGTTGGGCGCGTCGGTCCATCCATTGACGAAGATGGCGCCCAACGCGAGGATCACGGTGACGGCAAGGACTGGGTTCGACACAATTTGGCCGAGGAAGGTTGAGAACGTTACGTCCATATATGGGCTTTCTCGAAGTTTGCAGACACGTTACAAAAACATGATAAATCGTATCACCTCCTGCGGGTCTCTTTACCGAGTTCTGATGGGAGAAGTGAACTTTTTGGCACTAAAATTGAATATTAGCCCTGTTGACCGCGGGTGTTCTTTTTGCTAACACGCCATGCGGACACGTGCGATTACTACGACACTCCAAAACCACAGTCTGTTCGCTTTACAACATGCAAACATGCGTTCGATAATAGGAGGCATGGAATATCGACAGACAGACGGCAAAACTCGGCGCGTGCACAAGCAGTATGTGGACGTCGTGGCCCGCATCCTCGCGGGCGGACAAGTCGTGCCGGTTACCGTCTGCTGGGTCGACGGTCGCTGCTTTACGATTGACGAGATTGTCTCGACCACTGGTTTTGGCCTGACGGTCCACGGCGTTCGTACGGCAACCTATAAGGTGCGTTTTGGCGGGCACGCGACCGAGTTGTATCTGGAGGACCAGGCGTGCGGACGGCCGGACGGCTCGCAGGCCCACGTGATGCGTTGGTGGGTCTGGGCGTTTGATCGTACGCTTGAGGGCGAGCGCCGTAGGTAAGGACGCACGGCGCTCGGGTACAATGGCAGGAATCTTGTCATCTGCTGCGCCGTCTTTCACGGCGCTTTGTGAAAGGACGAAGTATGAACGATATCCAGGGCTATCAGAACGGCCCCATCGAGACCGGTGCAAGCCGTGCCAAGGAGATGTCGCCGCGCGCGTACAACCTTGTCATGTCTGCCCTGATTTTCTTGGGCTTTTGCGCCATGGGCGCCGGCGCCTACTTTACGAGCACCATGTCGTTTGCGCGCATGATGATGAGCGGCGCAGCCTTGCCGCTGGTCTTTGGCTCGTTTATTTTGACCATCGTCGGCATGGTCATGATGTCGGCCGCCGCCAGCAAGCAGTCCGTGGGCCTGTCCCTTGTGGGCTACGTAATCTTTGCGAGTACCTTTGGCCTGACCGCGTCGTTTGGCCTTGCCAACTACGACCTGCCCACCATCAACACCGCTTTTATCGCCACGGCCGCCATCACCTTTGTCTTTGGCGCGCTGGGCGTGACCTTCCCCAAGTTTTTCCAGCGCGTATATGGCATCGGTTTTGGCATTCTGCTCGCCACTGTTCTGGTTGAGATCGTGCTGATGTTCATGGGCGTCTCGCAGTCCATCACCGACCTGATCGTGATCGTGGTGTTCGCCGGCTTTATTGGCTACGACACCTATGTTGCCACGACGGTGCCGCCTACGCTGCCCAACGCCGTGCTCATGGCGTCCAATCTGTTCGTTGACATTATCAACGTGTTCCTGCGCATCCTGAACATCCTTGGCCGTCGCGACTAGTGGCGAATTGCGGCGGTGCTTGCCGTGCGGGCAAATCGATGCGAAAGGCGGTCCTTCGGGGCCGTCTTTTTTGTACGCGGCGGGGTATCATGGATGGGAAAAGCCGATAGCGGCAGCGACAGGAAAGGTGGCCATGTATGGCAGACGTCGACAGCAGGAACCGTAACCGCAGGTCCAACCGAGCGGGTCAGCCCAATCCCAAGCGTGAGGCACGTGCCAAGGCCGCCGAGTGCCATGTGACGGCTGTGTCCGAGGCCTGTGCCAAGGACATCGAGCGTTCGCTTGCCGGCGTGCGCGAGTTCGATGGTATGCCTGCCGGTTTTGTCGCGGCGATGAAGACCAGGGTCCAGAAGGCAGCGGCTGCTGAGGAGCAAGCTGCCGAGGACGTCGAGGCTGCCGAGGTCGAGGCTACTGAGGCTGCTGAGGTCGAGGCTGCGGTCGATGCCGAGGTGGCGCCCGAGCCCGTCGAGGAGGCCACCGAAGCCGAGCCCGCGCCTGCCGCCGAGGAGCCCGCTCCGGTCCTGCCCGAGGTCACCGTGCTCGACGCCTCTGCCACGCAGGCCATTCTGGATAACGGTCGAGGCTACGCGCAGTTCTGCGACATGGCTGTGCTTGCCTTTGCCTCGTTCACCAATCCGGGCGGTGGCTACATCCAGGGCTATCTGGGCCAGGAGGCCACGCTGTGCGCCGATTCGTACCTGTACAATGTCCTTGATAAGCAGCGTAAATGGTACGGCGAGAACCGTCGCCGTAACATCAACTGTGAGCTGTACCGCAACCGTGCGCTGGTGGTGCCCGCGGTGCGCTTCGACCGCAAGCATGTGCACGCCTATGCCGACGTAATCGTCGCCGCTGCACCCAACGCCAAGCGTGCTCGCCAGGAGTACCGCGTGAGCGACGATGCCTTGCTTGACGCCCTGCGCGACCGCATTCGCTTTGTGCTTGCTATCTGCGATGAGCTGGGCCGCGAGAAGCTCGTACTGGGTGCTTGGGGCTGCGAGAACAACGGCTTTGACGCCGAGGCCGTGGCCGAGCTCTTCCGCAAGGAGCTCGCATCGGGCGACTTCAAGGTCAAGCAGGTCTTCTTTGCCGTGCCCTCTACGCGCTGGGACGAGGATTTTGCCAAGTTCGAGCACGTGCTGGCAAACTTCCCCGAGCGCAACGAGGAGTCCTATGCCCAGGTTGCCGCCCGCGCCGCAGCCGCTCGTGCCGCCGAGCAGGCCCAGGCAGCAGCCGAGGACGATGAGGACGAGGACGACTGGCGCAAGTACCTGTAAGCGGTGCGCGCGATGTGATATGCCAAGCCGACGGGAGGGATTGCTCCCGTCGGCTTTTTACGGAATGGGGAACTCAAGATGAAAAACGTTCTGTGCTTTGGTGACAGCAACACCTATGGCTATGATCCGGCGGGTATGCGCGACGGCACCGCAGTGCGCTATGCGCAGGATGTGCGCTGGTGCGGTGTGGTGCAGCGTGACCTGGGTGAGGGTTGGCATGTGATTGAGGAAGGCCTAAATGGTCGCACGACGGTGCGCGACGATATGTGCCATCTGGACACCAACCTCAACGGCATTCGCGCGCTGCCGATGCTGCTCGAAGCCCATAAGCCGCTGGACGCGATCGTGATTATGCTGGGCACCAACGACTGCAAGACGGTCTTTGGCGTGACAGCCTCCGATATCGCCCGTGGCGCCATGGCACTGATTCGCGCCGTCCGCGCGTTTGCCTGGACCGATGCCGCGCCCTGCCCACGGATTCTGCTGATGGCGCCTATCAAGATTAAGCCGCAGATCGCCGACGTATATATGACCGATTTTGACGAGCATTCCGTAGAAGCCTCGGAACATTTTGGTGAGTACTACGCGCATGTGGCTGAGCAGTTTGGCTGCGACTTTTTGAATGCCGCCGACTTTGCCGAGCCGGGCGATATCGATTATCTGCACATGATGCCCGAAGGCCACGAGAGCTTGGGACATGCCGTGGCAGCCAAGCTCCAAGAGATGCTCGGTGAGTAGCGCAGCCCCAAACCAGTACAAAAGTTTCCCTTGCGGCGGCTTGTTTCGTTGGTTTGTCTCGATCTGTAACAGCTGTAAGGCCGAAAACGGGCTAGATGTTACAGATTGAGATTATTTAGGTCGATATCGGTCGTTTGTCTCGATCTGTAACATCTAGGGTCGATTTCGCCGAGTTACTGTTACAGATCGAGATTTTCTTCTCAGCGGAATTTGAATGTCTCAATCTGTAACAGGTGGGCCGAAAAACGGACTCTAACTGTTACAGATCGAGATGTTTGCGGGAACCGCCACAAAGGTGCCTGTCCCCTTTGTGGCGGTTTGGGATGGGGCTTAGTACTGCCACAACTAACGGCGTGCCATCTACCTGCGGCTTTGCGAGGGAATATCCTAACTTATCCCAAGCGCGTCGAAGGCGGCGCGGACGACCTGCTCGGCGGTGGGCCGGATATAGTGCCGTCCCGACACGCCGGGAAGGGCGTGGCCCATCAGCATCTCTATGAGGTCCCACGGCAGGCGAAGCTCGACCTCCGCTATCGTACGCCATGAGTTGCGGAGGTTCGACCACGGGATGTGCTCGATGCCGCGGGCGGCGCAGAGTTTCCGCCAGCGGTCGTTGCAGATGCTCCGGTTCATGGGCAGCCCGTCGCCCCGGTCGCTCAGCCACTCGCGGCCCTCGGCGGCGCGGGCGGCCGCTATCTCGACGAGGCGGTCGGCGGCCTGCGGCAGGATCACGACGGTACGGGCGGACTTGGCGGTCTTGAGGGCGCCCACCGGCTCGGTGCCGGACTGCTGCATCTGGCGGCAGATGTCGGCAGAGGCGAGGACGGTGCCACTACGCTCCCAGCGCAGCACCTCCTCGGTGCGCACGCCCAGCGACTCGCCCGAGCGGCAGGAGCCGAAGCACGCGAGGATGAATGCGGGCTCCAGGGGGTTGCCGCGCAGTGCGTCGAGGACGCCCAGGGCCTCGTCGAGGGTGTAGACGCGCTTTGAGCGCTCGCGGGTCTTGCGGGTGGGCATGGTGTACCTGACGCTGGCGGCGAATGGGTCGAGCGGCAGGCGGATGAAGGTCGAGACGCAGGCGTAGACCTTGCGCAGGGTGAGCAGGGCGGTATCGGCGGTGGCGGCGGGAAGTGTCAGCAGCCAGTCCTGCAGCTCGACGGCGCGCAGCTGGTCGACGGGCGCCTGTCCCCAGCGGGGCCCGACGTAGTTTCTCCACGAGCGCAGCACGAGGTCGCGGGTGTTGGGGGCGAGCGTCCCCGCCTCGACCTGTGCGGCCATCTTGGGGACGAGCCACGTCTCGTAGGCCTTGGCTATGGTGGGCACGGGGGCGTCGTCGGCGTGCTCGACGTGGATGCGGTCGAGTTCCGCGCACGCCTCGCGGTAGGTGCCGTACACGGTCTTGGTCTTGCGCCTGCGGCCCTGCGGCGTGTTCTGCATCCAGCGCAGGACGTACTTCTTGCCGCGCCTCATCTCGGTCACGGAGCCCCAGACGCGGCGGCGCTGCTTCTTTGTCATATAATCAGATCCGTTCAGATCGCGGGCTTATTCTCCGTTTCGCCCGGTTCTGACTCCGGCCCCGTCTCACGTTCCAAAGTGCAGGGGCCGTCTCCTTAGTCTCGGGACCTCGGCATCAGCCTGCGGTCCCGAGATTTTTTGCTTTCATGGGCATCACCTCCCTAACGTTCGCGGTGTAGAGAACGGCGTCGGCGGTGTAGCCGAGTCTTTAGGCGAGCGGGTGGAAAATGCCCCTCTCGCGCAACTTCTCGCTCGTCCGGTACTGTTCGGCGTCGGGCACGCTGTGGAACTCAACGGTCTTGTCGTAGTTCGCCTTGACGACCTTCTCGATCTCATCGAGCGACACGCGGAAGAACTCCCTGCGCTGGTTGACTATGTTCACCTTCCTGTCCTCGAAGGCCCGGTGCAGCGCCGCCTCGAGCTTCGGGGCGTCATCGCAGAAGATGAGTGCGTGCACGTCGAAATTGAACGGGACGGACGCGTCTCCGAGCTCGCGGATGCGGTCCATCGGCTCAAGGCGCCTCGTCATCCCGATCTTGTAGACGCCCTCACCGAATGAGCCGATGTTGGAGATTACGTATACGAAGCCTGCCTTCTGGTTCGCCTCTCGGTAATCGACATCCGACACTGCCCTGTCCACGTCGTCGAGCTTCGCCTTGAGCTCCGCGGCCTTCTCCTCGAGATCGGCGCGCTCGTCGTCGCCGGCATCCTTCAGGCGTGCGGAGACGTCCTTGTACGCCTTGAGGTACTGGGAGCGCTCCTTCTCGAGCTTCTTGCGCTCGGCCGCTATCTCGCGCTCGAGCTTCCGGGCCTCGCGCTCCTGCTCGCGGGCCTCGCGCAGCGCCTCCTTCTCCTCCTCTTTCTCCTGTGCGAACTCGAAGGCCAGCTGGACCTCCTCCTGCTTGAGGAGGACGTATGCGGCGGGGATGGATATGCCGAGGGTCTTGCCGTTGCGGTTGATGGCTGCGGCCGACTTCTCGATTCTCTCGAGCGAGCGCTCGACGTTGGTCGCCTTGACTTTGCGCACGATTTCGTCGCACTCGCCGTTGTACGCCATCATGAGCAGCTTCGAGATTTCGCGGACCATCGCCTTGCCCTTCGAGGCGCTGCCGTTGACCGTCCAGGATGTCTTGTCCGCGGCCTTGCTGAAGCTCTTGACGGCCTCCTTCTGTTTCCTGCGGCATCGGTCGAGGGCGTCCTTGTAGTGAGTCGAGTCGGCGAAGTCGAAGCGCGGGCGGTACAGGCCGAACTCCTCGACCAGCAGCTCGTCATCGAGGACGCGCGACTTGGACTCCTTTGCCTTGACGATGGCATCCAGTTTGAAGTTCTGCTTCTCCAGCTTCTCGAGCGAGGCCTTCTCCTCCTCGATTTTCTTCCTGAGGTCCTCGGCCTCGCGCCTGAGCCTGTCCGCGTCCGCCATCTCCGGCGTGAGCATGGACTCGAGCTCCTCTACCCGCTGCTTGTACTCGGTCGCCTTGAACATGTCCCTGAAAGCCATCGGTTCGCCTTTCTGTCTCTAATACCTCTTGACCTCGCTGGCCTGGTGCCACTTGACGACGCCGCGGAAGTTCACGCTGGCGTTCTCCGGATCGTCGAAAACTATGTCGGTGTAGCCGTCCTCGTAGCTGTCCGGCGACAGCACGAGGGTCGACGCCCCGCGGTAGTAGCTTCTAAGGATCATCTCGCCGTTGTACTCAGCCGCCACGGCGTCGCCGTTGCGCGGTTCGCACCTGGGGGAGAGCAGTGCGTTCTCGCCGTCGGCAAACCTGCGATTCATGCATGAGCCGCGCACGCGCATGAGGTAGGCGTCCGGGTCGTTGACGCGCTCGAGGACTGAGATCGGCACGTCGGCGACCTCGTCGGGACCGAACTCGTCGGTGAACTCGCCTGCGTGCCCGGCGACGAGCACGGGCAGGGTCACGTACTGGGCGCCGTTGGGGCGCACGGGCTCCGGGGTCTCGCCCATGAGCTCGGCGACCGTGGTGCCGAAGAGGTCGGCGAGTTGCTCAAGCCGGT
>CAUBGU010000004.1 GCA_958435545.1 uncultured Collinsella sp. | reverse complement strand
AGCGCCCCGCCGTGCGCTCCGCCAAGGTCTATATGATCTCGGGCGCTCTGGACGAGGCCGCCATCGATGCCATCAAGCACTACGTGGTGAACCCCGTCGAGGCGCGCATCGCCTCGCTCGACCTGCCCGAGACGCTGTACATGGAGACCCCCGAGCCCCAGCCCGTCGAGGTACTCGACGGTTTCCGCGAGCTCGACGAAGCCGGCCTTGCCGCCTTTATTTCCGAGCGCGGCCTTGCCATGGACGAGGCGGACATCGCCTTCTGCCAGCAGTACTTCCGCGATGAGGACCGCGACCCCACCATCACCGAGATCCGTGTGATCGACACCTACTGGTCCGACCACTGCCGCCACACCACCTTCGGCACCGTCCTGGACGACGTGACGATCGACGACGCCGTGGTGCAGCAGGCCTTCGACCGCTACATGGAGATGCGCCACGAACTCGGTCGCGACGCCAAGCCCGTCTGCCTCATGGACATGGGCACCATCGGCGCCAAGTACCTCAAGAAGACCGGCGTCATGACCGATGTCGACGAGTCCGAGGAGATCAACGCCTGCACTGTCAAGGTGAAGGTCGATGTCGACGGCGAGGACCAGGACTGGCTGTTCCTGTTTAAGAACGAGACCCACAACCACCCGACCGAGATCGAGCCCTTCGGCGGTGCCGCCACCTGCGTGGGCGGCGCCATCCGCGACCCGCTCTCGGGCCGCAGCTACGTGTACCAGGCCATGCGCGTCACCGGCGCCGGCGACCCCACCGTCCCCGTGTCCGAAACGCTCGAGGGCAAGCTGCCGCAGCGCAAGCTCGTGACCACTGCCGCCGCCGGCTACTCCAGCTACGGCAACCAGATCGGCCTTGCCACCGGTCAGGTCAACGAACTCTATCACCCCGGTTACGTGGCCAAGCGCATGGAGGTTGGCGCCGTCGTGGGCGCTACCCCGGCAAACCACGTTCGTCGCGAGTGCCCCGCCCCCACCGACAAGATCATCCTGCTGGGCGGCCGCACCGGCCGCGATGGCATCGGTGGCGCCACCGGCTCCTCCAAGACCCAGAACACCGAGTCCATCGAGACCTCGGGTGCCGAGGTCCAGAAGGGCAACGCCCCGGTCGAGCGCAAGCTGCAGCGCCTGTTCCGCCGCGGCGATGCCTGCCGTCTGATCAAGCGCTGCAACGACTTTGGCGCCGGCGGTGTCTCGGTCGCCGTGGGCGAGCTTGCCGACGGCCTGTATGTCGACCTTGATACCGTGACCAAGAAGTACGACGGCCTGGACGGCACCGAGCTCGCTATCTCTGAGTCCCAGGAGCGCATGGCTTGCGCCGTCGCCGACGGTGACGTCGAGGAGTTCATGGGCTACGCCGCCGAGGAGAACCTGGAGGCAACCGTCATCGCCGAGGTTACCGCCGAGCCACGCATGCGCATGGCCTGGAACGGCGTTGCCATCGTCGATCTGTCCCGCGAGTTCCTCAACTCCAACGGTGCGCCCAAGCACCAGGTCGCCCACGTGTGCGCCCGTAGCGTGTGGCAGCCCAGCTGGGCCGGCACCACGCTCGCCGAGCGCATGACCTCGCTCGTCACCGACCTCAACGTCGCTTCCAACAAGGGCCTTTCCGAGCGCTTCGACTCCACCATCGGCGCCGCGACCGTGCTCATGCCCTTTGGCGGCAAGACGCAGCTCACCCCAAGCTCGGCCATGGTCGCCAAGTTCCCCGTGAACGGCGAGACCACCACGGCGAGTGCTATGGCATGGGGCTTCAACCCCTACCTGATGGAAGCCGACCAGTTTGCGGGCGCCTATCTGTCCGTGGTCGAGTCCATCGCCAAGCTCGTTGCCGCCGGCTTTGAGCACAAGCGCGCCTATCTCTCCTTCCAGGAGTACTTCGAGCGTCTGCGCACCGAGGCCGAGCGCTGGGGCAAGCCCACGGCAGCCGTCCTGGGCGCCCTCATGGCCCAAGTCGACCTGGGTGCCGGCGCCATCGGCGGCAAGGACTCCATGAGCGGTTCGTTTGAGGACGAGACCGGCGAGCTCAACGTCCCGCCGACCCTGATCAGCTTCGCCGTCGCCGTGGGCAAGGCCGCCCGCGCCGTCTCACCCGAGTTCAAGGGCCTCACGCACCGCGTCGTCCGCATCGCCCCCGCCACCTATGGCGAGGACTACCGTCCCGACGCCCAGCAGCTGCTCGCCGCGTTTGACGCTGTCGAGGCGCTCACTGCTACCGGCAACGCCCTGGCCATCTCCACGCCCGGCTACGGCTGCGGCGCCGAGAGCCTCTTTAAGATGTGCGTCGGTAACCAGATCGGTATCGAGCTTGCCGAGGATGTAGACGTGGAGAGCCTCTTCACCCCGCTCTACGGCAGCTTTGTCGTCGAGCTCGCCGAGGATGCCGAGCTGCCCGAGGTCGCCGACGGCGTTGTCGTCGAGCCCCTGGGCACCACCGTCGAGGGCTATGTCATCGACACCGGCTCCGAAGTCATCGAGCTCGCCGAGCTCCAGGAGGCCTGGGAGAGCGGCATCGAGGGCGTCTTCGCCTACCGCAGCGCCGACGAGACCCCCGAGGTCGAGACCATCGACTTCCGCGCCAAGAATATCCACGTGTACGGCGGCGCCAAGATCGCCCGCCCGCGCGTGATCATCCCCGTGTTCCCCGGCAACAACTGCGAGTACGATAGCGCCCGCGCCTTCCGTGCCGCCGGTGCCGAGGCCGACACCTTCGTGATCAACAACCTCACGCCCGAGGCCGTCGCCGAGAGCACCCACGAGCTTGCCCGCCGCATTCGTGCAAGCCAGATCGTCATGATCCCCGGCGGCTTCTCGGGCGGCGACGAGCCCGACGGCTCCGCCAAGTTCATCACGGCGTTCTTCCGCGCTCCCGAGGTCACCGAGGCAGTCCGCGACCTGCTCAAGGCCCGCGATGGCCTGATGCTGGGCATCTGCAACGGCTTCCAGGCCCTGATCAAGCTCGGCCTGGTGCCCTACGGCGACATCGTCGACGCCACGCCCGATGCGCCCACGTTGACGTTCAACACCATCGGTCGCCACCAGAGCCGTCTGGTGCGCACCCGCATCTCGTCCAACTTGTCCCCGTGGCTGTCGCAGTGCAGCCTGGACGACCCCTACACCGTCGCCATCAGCCACGGCGAGGGCCGCTTTGTCGCCAATGACGAAGTGCTCGCCCAGCTGATCGCCAACGGCCAGGTCGCCACGCAGTACGTGGGCGAGGACGGCAAGCCCAGCATGGATCTTTCCGTCAACCCCAACGGCTCCGCACTCGCCATCGAGGGCATCACGAGCCCCGACGGCCGCGTCCTGGGCAAGATGGGCCATGCCGAGCGTCGCGGCGACAACCTGTACCGCAACGTGCCCGAGCATGTCCCCGGCGATAAGTTCATGCCGATCTTTGAGAGCGGCGTAGCCTACTTCGCCTAAAGCTTTCCCATCGGGTACAATCCCCTCGGGTAACAACACCCGCCACCGGCACCCCCGGTGGCGGGTTCTTTTTTGCTTCGCGCATACAGGAAGGACATCATGGAAAGCCGCAAGCCGTATCTCGCCACCCTGCCCGGACTCATCCTGGGCTGCCTCGTCTGCTGTGCACTCTGGGGATCGGCCTTTCCCTGCATCAAGATCGGCTACGCACTCTTTGGTATCCCAGCGCACGATAGCGCTTCGCAGCTGCTCTTTGCAGGTTTACGCTTTACGCTTGCCGGCGCCCTGGTCATCGTTGGGATGAGCGCGGCCCAACGCCGCCCCCTCATACCGCAAGCGCGCGACATCAAACCCATCTTTGTCTTGTCGCTCTTCCAGACTATCGGGCAGTACTTCTTTTTCTATCTGGGCCTCTCACGCGCCAGCGCCATGTCGAGCTCCATCATC
The DNA here is from genome assembly GCA_958435545.1 of uncultured Collinsella sp. The sequence goes on along the minus strand of CAUBGU010000004.1, from coordinate 39,670 downwards.
GAGGCCAGCGCCAACTTCCTCGCAATCCTCTTTGCCGCCCTGGCATTTCGCACCGAGAAGCTCAATACGGCCAAGGTGCTTGGCTGTGCGCTGGGCTTTGCCGGCGTCGCGCTCGTCAACCTTTCGGGCGCAGATGGCACCTTTGGCTTCAGGCTCGATGGCGAGGGCTTTATCCTAGCCTCCACTGTCGCGGGTGCTCTTTCGACCTGCCTGATCGGTATCTTCTCGCGCGAGCACGACGGCGTCTTGCTTGCCGGGTGGCAGTTCTTGGTCGGCGGCCTGGTCCTCACCGCCATCGGCTTTTTGATGGGTGGCGCGCTCTCCCCCACAGCGATTGTCCCCGCCATCGCGCTCATCATCTACATGGCGCTTATCTCCGCGGTCGCCTATTCGCTGTGGTCGCGCCTGCTTGCCGTCAACCCCGTCAGCCGCGTCTCTGTCTTTGGATTTATGAACCCCGTCTTTGGCGTGCTGCTGAGCGCGCTGCTGCTCGGTGAGGGCGCTGGCACGAGCCCCGTTACCGTCATCGTTGCCCTGCTGTTGGTCTGCGGCGGCATCATCATCGTCAACAAACCCAAAAAAGCATAGTGAACTGCCCTTATTTAGCAGAGGGGATTCACATACTTTAGTTTAATGGAGTACATCGGTGAGCTGAGGGCCGACACGCACGCAAGCGTGCGCCCCTTTTTTTCTAGCGTATCTGGATGCCGGCTTTCTTTTTCTCGGCCTTGACGCGGTAGAGCTCCGCATCGGCGGCGCGAAGTAAGTCTTGCCAGGTATCAACACTATCGCCGACCCGCGCGTAACCGATGGACATCCGCAATGCATACGGCACCTCGGCATGCGCGAGCTCGTCGTCAATCGCCGAACACAGGTCTATGACGTCCTGCTCCGCCGCTGCCTTTTGGAGCACCACGAACTCATCGCCGCCATAGCGCGCGATAAACCCACCAGCCGGCGAGCAGACGTCCTTGAGCGCCGTCGCAACAACCTGAAGAGCATGGTCGCCCTCAACATGTCCATAGTGATCGTTAATCTGCTTAAAACCGTCAGCATCCATCATCAGCAGATACACATCATCGGCCTGGTCCGCACCCGAGAACAGCGACAGCATATAGGTCTCAAAACGGTTACGGTTGTTGAGTCCAGTCAACGGGTCAGTCGAGATTAGTTGCTCCTGATAGACGATATAGAGCAGCAGGATGCTCAGCGTTATACCGAAGCAAAGGCCCGGTACCGAAAACAAAACCTGGAAGGTACCGCCCACCAGAGCGGGAACCGCAAAAAAGGCGAGGGTGCGATAAATGGCCTTCTTTTGCAAGCTTTCGACTTTTCGAGCCTGAATAAAGGCATGCAAGGACGTATATATGACGTAGCAGTAGCTCACGATAGGCTGAATCATATAAAGCGCTCCGCGACGATATACGCCCTGCGTATCGATATAGAACATAGTGTGCGTCCAGTAGCTGGTAAATGCCAACACGACCACCAAAGCGGTTGGCAACGTTAAAAGTATCACCCTATAGGGCGTGGTCAGAAGCCGTGAGCCCTGCATCGTCTCGGAATAGAAAAACCAAATGAGGCACGCGATGGCGAACAGCGAAAACGAAACCGCGTTGGAAATCCAGTTGGCCGTGATGCCTACAGGAGTGCTCACGCCGTCCGAGAGCGTCCAGATCATATCGAAGAAAATGTAGGCAGCAGACGTGTAGCCCAGCATGCTAAACAAAAGCTGCTGGGTGCTCGAGAACAGGGAGCGACGGCTTCGTACGGCAAGCCCGATAAGAATAATCATGCACAGCAGGAATATCTCGATCTTGAGTGCCTTAATCACCAGGTGCCATTCCCTCTATATCCAAGTGGCCAGAATCGCCCGATTCGTGTCTGGGCAATAAACGCCCCTTACTCCGCAGGGGTAAAGGGAATAATAGCAGAGCGCCCGAACGTTGCTGTAAGACAGCTCTCGTTCGGGCGCTCTGACGGCGCGAATTGCACACGCCGGCTTGATTGACTCGCGTCGACGATTACTCGCCGTCGATGTCGGTCGCGACGGCCTCCTCAATAGCCTCGACGCCTTCGACCGACAGATCCTCTTTGCCGTGGCAGAACTTCTTATCGACCCAGCCGGTCAGAATCGGGGCCATGATTGCCGTGATGATGACGGCAGTGGCGATCTGCGCATACGCGGTGGGCGCAAGCTCGGCATAGCGCGGCGCGACCTCGGCGAGGGCGACCGGCGTGGTCATGGCCGTGCCGGCAATGGTAGAGCAAGCAACGGCCGCCTTGCCGTTGCCGCCACACAGGCGCTCGAAGGCAAAGGTAATGGGACCGACGATAAAGAGCGTGATGAGGCCCAGCAGGATGCCCGAAATGCCGCCGGTGATGAAGCTCGAAAGGCTCATGGACGCACCGAGCTGAAAACCGATGACAGCGATCGCGGGATTGGCGCCGGGGACCAGCAGGTTCTTGATAAACGGGAACAAGTTGCCCAGGACCATGCCGATAACAAGCGGCAGGATGGATCCGATGATAGTGCCGACGGGGATGTTGGCGAGACCCGAGACACCGAGGATGATCATCGTGACGGCGGGGCCGGCCGTAAAGAACAGGATACCGACGGCGCCCTGCTCGGACTCATCGCCGAACTCGCCCATGATGCCCGTATAGAGCGCCATGTTGCAAAACGTGATGCCGCCGATGATAGACACAGAGCTCAGGCCCAGGAAGTTGTCGTTAAAGAAATATGCCACACCCAAGCCGAGAGCCGCTGCGACGACCAGCTTGGGAATCAGCACGACGATGCCGGTTTTGATGGCGCCCGGCGTGGACTTAAAGCTGATGCCGGCGCCCACAAACAGCAGGATCGCGGCGACGATGGTATTGGAGCCACCGCGGCAGGCAGCCGTAAAGAAGCCACCGATCTCAAAAACCTGCGGGCAGAAGGTGTTGAGCAAAAGACCGACGATCATCGGATAGATCATGATGTCGCCCGGAATGCGCGGGACCTTGAATTTCTTTTGCTCGTTGGCGGTTGCTTCCTGTGCCATGAAACCCCCATTTCCGCTGACGGGGTACAAAAGCCCACGTCACGCTTTGCTACAGTAAAGTTTGACCATGGTACCAGAAGAAATAGACCAGCTCGGTGAAAAATTCGACAAGTTGGGATGGAACGAGATTCGGCGCCCGCGACGCCACCCCTATATAAGGCTCAAGACGATATAGAGTACGATGCCCGAGACGCAGCACCACAGCATCGATTTTGTCTTGACCGCCACGACCACGACGCCGGCGGCCGCAATCCAGGGAACCAAGGCAGGCCAGGGTCCCGCGTCGAACGCGCCGGGGCTCACCAAGTCGTTGGCGACCAGCGCGGCAAAGGCAGCGGGCGGGATATAGCCCAGGGCCTCGGTAATGCGGGGCGACAGGGTCCGCCCGCGCAAGGCGAACGCCGGCGCGATGCGAAAGAACGCGATAGCAGCCCACGACGACAGCCACAGAACCAAGAACTCGTTAACGGGCATCGCGGGCACCTCTTCCGTCAAATACAGCATCGCACGCCAGCGCAATGGCAATGCCGACCACGACGCTTGCCGGCACGGCAATATTCGTGAGGCCCAAGAACTTGCATACGGCGACGGACACCGCGCCCGAAACCGCCGCGACAACGTTGCCGCGCGACAGCCGCTGCGAAAAGAGCAGGCAGATAAAGAGCGAGGTGCAGACAAAGGTTGCAATGGCGGTGGGAACATCGACAACGGTGCCGACGATGCCGCCCGTCGTACACGAAACGCCCCATGTTGCGATAAGGATCACGTTGAGCACGAAGGACTCACGCGGGCCCCAGTCGTCCTTCTCGACCAAATTGGCTAGCGAGATGCCGTACGCTTCTTCGGTAAGCGTCGCGGTGACCGCCAGCGTCTGACACTTCGAGGCACTCTTCAGATGCGAGGCAAGCGATGCCGAATATAGTGCAAAACGCGAGGAGATGGCGGCGACGCTCGCGATAATCGAAGGTGCCGGTACGCCCGCCAGCCAAAGATTGCAGATCATAAACTGGCCGCTGCCCGTCACAAACGTGCTGCTCAGGGCAAAGACCATCCAGGGCTCCATTCCCGTCTGCCCCATGATCATTCCGCACGGCGCGCCTATTGCAACATAGGTAAGCATCACTGGCCAGACGGTTCTAACGATTTTGAGCACCATACGCTTCTCATCCTGACAAGGTCTCCGAACCGCATGTAGCGACACGGCAGAATCATCATCCGACAGCAACCGAGTTCACCTACAATTGCCACCGGATCGAAAGACACAACTTTTTAGGAAGTCATTATGACAGCTATCGATCGAGACCGGGCGCGCGCGGCCTTCAAAAGCTACACCGATGCCTACGACGCCACCAACCCACGCATCGCGCTCAAAATCGAGCATACGTACCACGTGGCCGAGGCATGCGATGCCGTAGCGCGCGAGCAGGGCTGGTCGTCAGAAGATATTGACCTGGCATGGCTTTGCGGCCTGCTACACGATATGGGCCGCTTTGAGCAGCTGCGACGCTGGGACACCTTTAAGGACGCCGAGAGCATGAGCCATGCGGCGCTGGGGATCGAGGTCCTCTTTGGCGAGAATCCCGCCGATGCACCCGCCGTAACGAGCATCCGCGACTTTATCGATGACCCGGCAGAAGATGAGCTCATCCGAGCGAGCATTGCCTATCACAGCGATTTCCGTCTACCCGCGCAGCTCGACGAGCGTACACGGTGCTTCTGCGATATCGTGCGCGATGGTGACAAGATCGACATTATGCGCACCATCGCCGACAGCACCGTCGACACCATCCTCAAGGTGGACGAGAAGACGTTTCTCGGCAGCCGTTTCTCGTCGCCGACACTTGCCGCCTTTGACGAGCACCGCTGCGTCGCACGCGATGAACGCAACGAGCCCGCAGACTACCTGGTGGGGCTTATCTGCTTTATGTTTGAGCTCGTCTATCCAGCAAGCCGCGCGCTGGCGCGCGAACAGGGCGATATCCACCGCCTGCTCGACGCGCCCTTTGGCATTACGCGGCCCTTTACCGACCCCGCCACGCAGGCAACCTGGAGCCGCCTAAAGGACGAGATGCGCGACTGGCTGGCGCGCGCTTAGCGCTCAAGCTGGGCCAGTAGCTCCTCGACGACCTCGACGGCGTCCCCAACAACCTTGTACTGGGCAGCACCAAAAATGGGGGCATCCGGGTCCTCGTTGATGGCGATAATGCACTCCGCCCCACCGATGCCGGCAAGATGCTGGATGGCGCCCGAAACACCGATACTCACGAGAAGCTTGGGCGAAACCGATACGCCGGTCTGGCCAATCTGATGGCGATACTCCAACCAGCCGGCCTCCACGACAGGTCGCGTGCAACCAAGCTCGGCTCCCAGAGCCTCGGCGAGCCTTCGCATCAGGGGCAGATTCTTCTTGGAGCCAATGCCGCGACCCACCACGACCAGGCGCTCGGCATCGGCGATCGAGGCCTGCTGCCCCCACTCCTCGGCGGGAATCGAGATCTCGACACGGGCCTTAGCATCATCCGCAAGCGATATCTGGGTGATCGTGCCGGAGCGGTCGTAGTCAAAGTCGGGCGCCTTAAAGATGCCGGGACGAACCGTTGCCATCTGGGGACGATGATTGGGGCAGACGATGGTGGCCATCAGGTTGCCGCCAAACGCCGGACGCGTCTGTTGCAGCAGTCCCGTCTCCGTATCCATCGAAAGTACGGTGCAGTCAGCCGTAAGGCCCGTCTGCAAGCGTACGGCAACTCCGGGTGCCAGTTCGCGGCCAAAAGCGGTCGCGCCGTATAAGATGGCCTCGGGTTTGCGTTCGGCTACCAAATCGCAGATCAAGCGGGCGTAGACCTCCGCATCGTTTTGGCGCAGGCGCTCGTCGCGACAGGCCAGGACTTCGTCGGCGCCCGCGCAAACCAGATGCTCCAGGTCGCCGAGAGAACCCTCGGGGCCCATGCCGGCCAGTGCCACCAGACGGCAGCCGCGAGCATCGGCAAGCTCGCGGCCCTTGCCCATAAGCTCATAGGCAACGGGAGTCACCGTATCGCGCTCGTCGGTCTGCACGAATACCCAAATGTCTCGATACGCATCGAGGTCAACCGCACCAACGGCCTCGTCACGCTCGATCGAGATAGCGTTGACAGGGCAGGCGTCGACGCACCCACCGCATAGGATGCAGCCGTCGGTTACGCGGGCGCATCGGCTGGGTCGCTCGCCTTCCACTACGATGCCGCCCGAGGCACAGGCGTGAACGCAGCGACCGCAGCCGATACAGGCTTCGCTATCGATAATCAGTCCGCTCATCTATGCCATCCCCTCGATAATCTTGGCAAGTTTTGCCGCCTGCTCGGACGCCGTTCCGTCAACGTCCTCGCACGTTTGGTCACGGTCGGGCACAAACGAGCGCACGACCTGTGTCGGCGACCCGGCAAGACCGCAACGCGCGGGGTCGGCGTTCACGTCGGCGGCACTGACCACGCACACGTCCGCCTCCTCCGCCGCGCGAATACCGGCAATACTCGGCATACGCAACTGGCCAATCTCCTTGGCAGTCGTCATCGCACACGGCATCTCAAGATAGACCGTCTCCTCGCCGGCATCGCATCCGTGAACGAGCGCCAGCGAGCCACACGTCGTAAAGCCCGCGCTTTGCACGCAGCTCACGTCGGTCACGCAGGGAATCTCAAAGGCACCGGCAAGCTCGGGGCCAATCTGGGCCGTATCGCCATCCACCGCCATCTTGCCGCAGATGAGCAGGTCGAAGTCCTCGTCGAGCGCCTCGATGCCGCATTTGAGAGCATAGGTGGTCGCCAGGGTATCGGCACCCGCAAAGGCGCGATCGGTCAGCAGCAGCGCGTCGTCGGCACCTCGAGCGATGCAGTCGCGCAGCAGCAACTCGGTCGCGGGGATGCCCATCGACACCACCGTTACGCGCACGTCCATGCCAAAGCCGATAAAGTCGTCTTTCAGCGCCAGCGCGCATTCCAAAGCGCTCGCATCAAAGGGATTAATGACCGTCTGCTTGCCATCGCGCACGATGGTATTGGTCTTGGGGTCCATCTTGACCTCGGTGCTGCCCGGCACGGCCTTGACGCACACCACCATATGGAAATCGCTCATCTTCACGCGCCCCCTTTCTGGACGAGCTCATCCAAGAGCTTCTCCGAAAACAGGTTGCCGCGACCCAGCTGCCCGTCGGGATCGAGCTGGAGCTTGAGCCGCGCCGACTCGACCATGGCCTCGTGACCGTACATCGTCTCTAAGAAGCCCGCCTTGATCTTGCCGACGCCGTGCTCGGCAGAAACGGCACCGCCCATAGCCGTTACCTCCGCAGCCCACTGGGCAAACAGCTCGCCACCGCGACGGTAGTCCTGCGCATCGCGCGGCAGGATGTTCACATGCAGATGGTTGTTACCGATGTGCCCCCAGGCAGCAGATTCAAGCCCACTTTCGGCCAGTGTGCGGCGATAGAGGGCCACGACATCGGCAAGGCGTGCATTGGGCACCGACATGTCCGAACCCAGTTTGGTGATGGTGGGATCCGTGCGGCGACGCTCGTCGATAAGCATATTGACGCTCTCGGGGACCGCATGGCGGAAGAACCGCTGGCACTCGCGATCGACCTCGGTGCGCGCGACCCATGTCGCATCGTCGCTGCCGCCCGCAAGCTCCAGTACCCACCCCAAGTGATACAGCTCCTCAGTCGCCTGAACTTCGTCGTCGCAGTCGAGCTCCACGTAGACACAGACCTTGGCCTCTTTGTCGAGCGCCGGCAGCGAGGCGAACGCGGTCGACTGCTCACGCTGACGACGCAGGATATCCAGGGCGCCAGCATCGAAGTACTCGATGGCAGCCGCATGGGACAGGACTGGGCGCACGGAATCGGTGAAGGACACGGCCTTGTCTTCGCTGTCAAAGAAACAGCTCACGCCCCAAACGACCGCAGGTGCCGCCTGCAGGGCAATCTCGAGCTCGGTGATAACGCCGAGCGTGCCACAAGCGCCGATAAAGAGGTCGATGGCGTCCATTTCGTCCGCAACGAAATAGCCCGAGGCATTTTTTGTCTTGGGCATGGTATAGCCGGGAAGATCGAGCTCGAGTGTACGGCCCGCTGCCGTCACGAGCGATAAGTGGCGGCCCCGGGCAAAAGCCTCGCCGCGCTGAAGCTCAAGCAAATCGCCATCAGCCAGCGCGACGTGGAGTCCAGTGATATGCGGACGCATGGGGCCATAAGCGTAGCTGCGGGCGCCGGAGGCGTTGCATGCCGCCATGCCGCCCAGACAGGCAGACGCCTCGGTGGGATCGGTGGGAAAAAACTGCTCCGGGGCCTCTTGGAACTCCTCGTAGGCCTCAAGCGATGCCTGGTCCCAACCAGCGATCGGCAGCACCTTCTTGCTCAGCTGCTTGCGCAGCTCCGAGAGCACAACGCCCGGCTCCACACGCAGCAGAAATTGACCTTGTTCATCGCGGCGAAGGCCCAAGTAGCGATTCATACGGGAAGTATTGAGGATATGCCCGCCGTGGGGCACGGCACCGGCGGCAAGGCCGGTTCGGGCGCCCTGAACCGTTACCGGGACACACTCGGCATGGAGCTTTCCCAAAATGGCGCGGACCTCGTCTTCCGTCGTCGGAAACGAGATGCTCGAGGCCTCGCCCGATGCGCGAGACTCATCGCGACCATACTCTTCGAACTCGTCGGTGAAGGGTTTAATGGTTGCAGACACGCGAACTCCCCCTTTAGCTAACTACAGTGTTTGCAGGGAGATGTTACCGCATCGTTTCGTCGACGTGTTCGAGACCGTCTCCATAATTGGCGATTTTTACGTTCGTGCAATTCGGCGAACGGCAAGGCTTCCTCGGCAGACGATGCTTTTGACACATATGGCCCCGCCGTTGCCGACCGCGCGATTGTCGCTCGAAAAAAGTTGGAGTATTTTTTGCCGCCTTTTACCTGCGGAGACGCCAATCCGTCAAGCATTTGGTCAGAAATTGGTCAAGTAGCGGCTGATACGGTCGGCGTCGACAGCCAAAACCGATAGAAGTTTTGGCCCCAGAAGCAGGGAGGTTCCCATGGCATATTACTGGCCCCAGTACGGCATCGCCATCGAAGTCGACGACGATCCCCATCTCCTGCCTTTCGACGAAGAGGCATTCCCCGATACGACGGTCTACCACGTTACCACCGATGTGATCTGCGACCCCGAGTCGTTCTCGGCGCTCGCCCACCACATCGCGCATATCCACGACGTCGAGCTCCCTCCCGACTTCGACGAGCTCGTCTACTCGCGCCGTCTGATGCTTCACATGCTCTTTGGAGCGGACCCGTCCACCTTTGCGCGCATCTATACCGCCAAGGATGCCGCATGAGCGCGAAGAAGCCACCCCACTTTGCAGGCCTGGGGCATCGCAGGAAGCTCATCGTTGCCTGCCTGGCCATCGTCTGTGCCCTTGTCGCCGTAGGACTATACGCTTGGCAGTCGCAGCCCGTACCCGAGGCGGGCGCTTCGGTTACGACGGCCGAGGGCAAAACGCGTCAGGAAATCCAAGATGAGCTCGACGCCATCGTCCGCGACAACATGATGACGATTTCGGTCGCACCGGTCGCTCAGCTGCAGGAGGACGGCAAGCTGCGCGTCAACGTGCAAAACGTCCAAGACAATAAATTTCCCCAGCGATTCCGCGTCATCCAAAACGACGAGACCATGTACGAATCCGGTGTGGTCGAGACCGGCAAGACAATCGAAACGTGCCCCGCCGGCGACATCAAAGAAGGCGAGGCGTACATCGAGATCCAGGCACTCGATGCCAAGACCCTCGACAGCCACGGCAATCCGACACGTGTCAAGGTGCGGGTTGAGCAAGCCGAGAACTAGCCTTCCGACCGACGCGGCACCGCATGCAATTCACCAGCATTCGTCCAATCATCGCGGGGACGGCCCGCGGCGAATAGAAAGGAACGACCATGGACATCACCAGGAACATGAACGGAGTCAGAGCGCTCGTCGTGGGCACAGGGCTCGCGCTCGCGCTCGCAATGAGCGCCGCCCCGACGCCAGCTATGGCAGCCGGGCGCGTTGGAACCACGAAGGTAATGGTCAGGACCGAGATCGACAACGTTGAGTTCAAAGTTCCGACGGTTATTCCCTTCGTCGCCAAGGCCGACGGCACGCTTCAGGGCCCCTCAGAAGACGCGACCACCATCGACAATCATTCGGCCTACGGCATCCATGTCACCAACATGAAGATCGACGCCATGAACACCTGGACCATTGCCGCCGACGCCAAGGCCGGAACCGCGCAGAACTCCATCGACTTTAAGGTCGGCCCCGACGGCGCGCTCCAGAACGCCAGCGCCGCAATGCAGGGGACGGGCCTCGATCTTTCCAAGAATGCAGCCTTCGACATGGGCTACCAGGGCATTGCCGGCGGCACGGACAAAATCAAGCTCAAGACAAGCGGAAACGTTGCCCGCGTCACGCGCGACATCTTCCGCGTAACCGGCGAAGGCGATCAGGTTGCGACGATCACCTGGACGGTCGAGCCCGGTGCGCACACGGCATAAGGCCGTCGCCCTGGCCGCCGCCGTCAGCATCCTAGCGTTTGGGCCAGCCATGGCCTTTGCCCAGCAAGAACAGGCGCAGGCCGCCACGCAAGTGACGGTCGACCTCTCGGAGCTCGACCGCGACGACCGCGAGGAACCGTTGGCGCAGACAGGCGACAGACGATGGCTCTTGGCAGCAGGCGCCACAGCAGCAGGCGCAGGAACCGCCGGCCTCGGTCTGCACATCAAACGCAGCCAGAAACAAAACATGGACAGGCCGCACTAAATTAGCTAAGGAGACCCCATGGCATCGAAGAACCTTTTGCCCGTCGTCGCACTCTGCGGCGCGCTCGCAACCGGAACGCCTGTCGCCGCTTGGGCGACTCCCGTCATGGCAGACTCCTTACCAGCAGTCCTAAGTTCCGCACCAAATCCGTCGAGCGCCATTGCGTGCAAGCGTTTTTCGATCGCACAGGCCGCGATCTCAACCTCGGGATGCCTTCGTCGTAATACGGACGGCTCGATAGTCGTGGATATCAATCGTTCGAACAAGGCAAACGGCTCCCAGGCGGGGTGCGCCGTCTGCACGTGGCGCTCGGTTATGCTCGATGCAGATGGCGATCCATGCAATTTAGAGCTGCGCATCGACATCGCTTCGGTCGATGACTCGGCGAACGGAGCGAAGGTCGCCTTCGACGGTACGTTTTTTGAGAAAGGAGGCGGTATATGTCTGGGCTGCGCCGCCGCGAATGCAGACGAAACGCAGCCCACCCTCTCATTCACGGCATCGTTGCGGCTGACCAAAGCCGGCACCGATGCCATCGCGGCGGGAGAAGCGTCCCTGCTGTTCTACGCCGTCAGCGCCAAAGACACAGACGCTCATTTCGAGAAGCCAGCCGGATCACTCAGCCTTACACGAGGGATAGAGACAGGCCCTATTGAAATCGATGCCCACGCGCAAAGCAGGCAACGCATTCTTGCCGACCCGGCGCTTCTCGAAATGGAGTGGAACGGATCCGGAGCCATCGGAATTCTTCCCTCCGCGCTTGACGCCAAGACGCTCCCCTCAAACGACGAACCCATCAACGCAACCATACAAGAAGAGAGCGCGGACAAAGAAGCAGGTGCGGGCGACACGCCGTCGCCGACAAACAGCATCCCAGCTTCTCTCGAAGCACCGAATGAGCCCGCTAACGATCCAAACGATCCCGAGCTCGCGGACAGTCTGGGGCTTGCTGATCCTCAAGAGATCGATGAAGGTAACTGCTGCGTGCTTGCCGCGCTCGACCACACAGAGGTCATCGACGCTGCGAACATCGAAGTTGCCGCCGCCAATCAGCCCGTCCGCAAGTCGGCCATCATCGCATTTCCTGAATCCATCGAAGTCGTCTTTTTGCCATCGGGCGAGGTCGTGGCCCCAACACTGCTCACCTTGTTGGGCGCCAAGAATACTCGAAACGAAATTAAAAAGGTCACGGTTGTCGACCCTGCAACCACCGCCAAGCTGCGTCTATACGCCGTTGCTCCAGACGGAGGCAAGACCTTGGAATTCGATGGCGACACACTCCTAGCCTGGCGACGTCTGGACATTATGCAAGACGTCTCATATCAGATCGAACTCGAAGGGTTTGATCGTGCCCGCGATGCCAATATCATCGCCGCGGCTATTGAATTCCCGCAGCGGCTTATGACACTGCGCTTTGAATACTATCCCTATGTCCCGACAACCACCTGAGGCTTAAATGCTGCGCGTCGTTGCTAATACCACTTATATAACGTATTAGATGAGTCGCGATGTACCTCGCATTCCACTCTGCTACGATTGCCATGTTGGCATCAATACGGGAGGGCTCATGCCGGGCTTGGGAACAATCATCAACGTTGTGCTTTTAGTTGCGGGCGGTCTTTTGGGATTAGCGGGCGGCCGCTTCATTACACCGCGCATCCAAGACACGCTCATGAAAGCATCGGGGCTGTGCGTCCTGTTTATCGGCCTTGGCGGCACCATGCAAAAGATGCTCCTTATCGATGGAAAGGCGCTGGCGACCACTGGTACCACCATGCTCATTGTCTCGTTCGCCCTCGGCTCGCTCATCGGCGAGGCCGTCAACTTGGAAGCCGCCATCGAGAACCTTGGCGAATGGCTCAAGCGCAAGACTGGCAGTGAGGGCGATAACGAGTTCACCAACGCTTTTGTCTCGACTTCACTCACCGTGTGTATCGGCGCCATGGCAATTGTGGGATCGATCCAGGACGGCCTGCTCGGCGACTGGTCCACGCTCGCCCTCAAGGGAGCGCTGGACTGCATCATCGTCTGCACCATGACGGCGTCGCTCGGACGCGGCTGCATTTTCTCCGCCCTGCCCGTCGCCGTGTTCCAGGGGACGATCACGTTGTTTGCCGGCGCGCTCTCCCCCATCATGACCACAACAGCCCTCAACAGCCTTTCGCTCGTGGGCTCTATGCTCATCTTCTGCGTCGGCGTCAATCTCATCCGTCCCCAGACCTTCCGCACGGCCAATATGCTCCCCTCCGTTGTCATAGCCGTCATCTACGCCCTCCTGTTCTAAATCTATCTACATAGCGGTATCTCGAACACCTGTTTGATGCTGTGCTATGATATGAGGTCACCGAAGCTGCGTTAGGAGAGGAGAAGCGGTGGCCGACCAGGACATCAAGATGCTCATCGAGCGCATTATGGCCGAGGCCCGGACCCATCAGTCCGCCCGTTTCTCACATGAAGTCTACGCAGACGAGCCGATTCTCAAAACCGGTCGTCAGATGCAGAACTTCCTTCCCGACCAGTACCGCAAGATGCGCGAGATATCGCGCTGGCAGGATGACCCCAAAGGCGGTGCGGGACGCTGGCTTTCGGAAGCCGAACTTTTCTACCGCCAAGGCCAGCTGATGGCTGACTTTGAGGACGATTGCCCCTATAACGGTACGTTCAAGTCGTACTTCCCAACCTACAACGCCATGAGCGATCGCCAGCTGCGCGGGTACTTTACCTGGCGCGCACGGGTACGCCGCGGAACCGTCGAGGAAACGTCTACGTCCTTTGCCTTTCTGTATCTCTATGAGCTGATTTGCGGCATTGGCGTAGATAATCCGCTCGATGGTTTTAACAAGATCAAGGCTTTTTGGGATGTCTATCGCGCCTTCGAGCCCGGCATCGACCGGTTTGCGCGCGTGTGGCTGCAGGATTACGCCGTGTTCCACGGGCTCGACCCCAAGTTGCTTCGTGACTCTAAAACCGTCATGTTCGATAACGCCCTTATCGAGCTGCGGCGCGCGGCACGAGACCTTGTACCGGCACCGGCACCGTCCGGCCAGACCCCTAAGCGTCGCAAAACCTCCGAGCCCACGCTCCCCCTTCCGCCCGATGAGGTGCGCGAGGAGCGACTCATGGCCGCCATCAACGCCCTCTCCACGTACAACCTAAGTAACTCGCGGCTCGACCGCAGCCACCACCGCGATCTGCGCCACGTGGCATGCGCCGTGTATGTCCGCATGGCGCGCTACTATGACACGCACCGAAAGACCGGCATCGTGGCGAGTTTATTTGGGGAGGAGACGGCCATGCCCTACACCATGTTTGCCTCGGCCGTATTCTTTGCGCCCGAGCGCCACGAGGACTGCGAATATCGCCTGGATCCTATCCATATCTACCGTTGCCAAAACGGCTTTTGGGAATGCATGCGTATCCACGGTAGTAGGCAAAAGAGCAGCAAGCTCGGTGAAATGATGCGCGCCTGCGACCAACGCCTGCGCCTGGCGCTGGACCCCGCCCATCCCCTTAAGGAAGAAAAGGTCCCCAAATATCTGGCCAAGATTATCGATGACGAGATTGTGGCATGGCTTTCGTGGGACGCCGCACACCAGCCCGTCAAGATCGATATCGATCTGAGTCAGCTGGGGCACATTCGGAGCGCCGCTGCGCAAACGCGCGAAGCGCTTTTGATCGATGAAGAGCGCGAGGACGGCGCACCTGTGGAAGCCGAGGCAGCGGACTCAGGGCAACCGGAAGCCGAGCCCGTAGCCGACGCGACGGTCGAGGCGGTCGCGGCACCCATTCGGCAGGACGAGGCCGACGAGCCGACCATATCCACCGAACAGTTTGGTGTCGTGGCACCGCTTCTCGCGCCAACGCCCGCGTTCGCAGCTGCTGCGCCCGCTGACGCCACGAACGAACTCGCACCCGCCGCAAACGCCTATCTCCGCGCACTGCTCGAGCACAACGCAGTACAGGCGGAATCGGCGGTAGTGCAATCGGGGCAGAGCGAGGACATGCTCGTCGATACCATCAACGAGGCGCTCTTTGACCTGGTAGGTGACACCGTAATTGAATTTGGCGCGGCAGGACCGCAAATTATCCAGGACTACGAAGCAGACGTGAGAGGATACCTAGACCATGAGTGATACCGCACCCGCAGCACCCCGCGTGCCCAAGCGCGTCGCTGCCGTCATTCTCAACTCGCTCAAGGGCGGCGTGGTCCCGCGCATCGGCCTTCCCTATATCACCGTGGGACGCGAGGTCGAGATTCGCGCCCTGCTCACCGATCTGAGTCTCATCTCCGACGGTGGCGCGAGCTTCCGCTTTCTGGTCGGTCGTTACGGCGCCGGCAAGAGCTTTTTGCTCCAGACCATCCGCACGCACGCCATGGGCGAGGGATTCGTCGTCGCTGATGCCGACCTGTCGCCCGAGCGCCGCCTGCAAGGCGGTCAGGGGCAGGGCCTTGCCACCTACCGCGAGCTCATCCGCAACATATCGACCAAGACGCGCCCCGAGGGCGGTGCGCTCAACCTTATTCTGGATCGCTGGGTCGCCTCGTGTGCCGACGTCGACGAGTCAGTCGTCAATACCCAACTGGCCCCGCTCGAGGAGATGGTCCACGGCTTTGACTTCACCCGCATGCTCCGCCGCTATCGCACGGCCGTATCCGAGGGCGACGAAGAGGCCATGAGCCGCGTGACCAAATGGATCCGCGGCGAATACCGCACCAAGAGCGAGGCTCGCGCCGAACTGGGCTCCTCGACCATCATCAGCGATGACGACTGGTACGACTACGTCAAACTCATCGCACGCTTTTTGGTCTGCAGCGGCTACAAGGGCATGCTGGTGCTCATCGACGAACTCGTAAATCTGTACAAGATTCCCAACGCCATCACGCGCCAGTACAACTACGAG
The DNA here is from genome assembly GCA_958435545.1 of uncultured Collinsella sp. Next base: position 23,901 of record CAUBGU010000004.1, on the reverse strand, counting down.
AAAATCCTCACCATGTACAACGACACGCTCCAGGGCAAGGCGCAGTACTTGGGCATGATCATGGGCGGCACGCCGACCTCCATCGAGGACCGCCGTCGCGGCGTATTCTCCTACGAGGCTCTGCGCAGCCGGCTCGCTCAGGGTCGCTTTGCACGCGAGGACCTTAAGGACATGCTCGCGCCCATCATCCGCTTACAGCCGCTCACCTACGAGGAGCTACTGGTGCTGATCGAAAAACTCATGCAAATTCACGCCGGCTACTTTGGCTGGACGCCCACGCTTACCGAGAACGACTTGGTGGACTTCCTCAAGATTGAGTTTGGCCGCGTGGGAGCCGATACGCACCTGACGCCTCGCGAGGTCATTCGCGACTTTATCGAGCTGCTCGATATCCTGTGTCAAAACCCCGATGCTAACGTGGCCGAGTTGCTGCAAAGCGTCGGTGGCGACGCGCTGGCGCCGACAGCCGCAACAGACGACACCGGCACCGCAGGCGACGACCGCAACTTCGCCGAGTTCACCATCTAACCTGCCAAAAAGGTCAGGTTTATTTTGGCAGGTTTTATCTGAGCAAACGTTGAAGCAGCAATGCAGCAAGCCACTGCCCACCGCGTTGAGAGATTCGCTTTTGAAGGGAGGCCCCGTGAACGCCTTTGACCGCTACGCCCCGTTTATCCAAGACTTCATTTACTCCCACGACTGGGAGAGCCTGCGCTCCATCCAGGTTGCAGCAGCTGATGCCATCTTTAACACGCAAGATAATGTGCTCCTGACGGCATCCACGGCTTCCGGCAAAACCGAAGCGGCCTTCTTTCCCATCCTGACCGAGTTTTGGGAGAACCCGCCCGCAAGCGTTGGTGCCCTCTACATTGGCCCCCTCAAAGCGCTCATCAATGATCAGTTCGTCCGTCTCAATGACCTATGCGAAGAAGCCGACATCCCCGTCTGGCACTGGCACGGCGATGTCTCGCAGTCGCACAAGGCTAAGCTCATCAAAAAGCCGAGCGGCATCTTGCAGATTACGCCCGAGTCACTCGAGGCGCTCTTAATCCATAAGCACATGGCGATCCCGCGCATGTTTTGCGACCTACGCTACGTCGTCATCGATGAGGTCCACTCGCTCATGCGCGGCGACCGTGGCGGGCAGACACTCTGCCTTATCGAGCGTCTTTCGCGCATGGCGGGCGTACGGCCCCGGCGCATCGGTCTTTCGGCCACCATCGGGGACCCGGAACGCACGGGTGCCTTTCTCTCACAGGGAACGGGGCGCAACTGTGTTATCCCCCGCTTTGAAGAACCGCGCCGCGTATGGCGCATCTCCATGGAGCACTTCTACAACTCGGGCCCCCAGGCACAGCAGCGGGGATTCATGGGCACAGGTCCTCAAGAGGCCGAAGTGCTCGCGTGCGAGCGCATCGAGGCAGCGGCATCCGCGGCGCTGCCGGCCGGTGCCCAAGACATGCGTCACAGCGGACAACTCACGCAAGAGGAGCGCCGCCAACGTCGCGAGCAGGCACGGGGCAAGGCTGCCCCCAAGGACCGTCGCACTTCCTCAGCCCCCGAGGGCGAAGTCGACATCCCGCAGGCAACCGAACAGGCGCTGCTCAACCCCACCGACACCGCACCCGACAACGCCGACCCCGGCATGGGCTACATCTTTGAGCATACCCGCGGCCGCAAGTGCCTGGTCTTTGCCAACTCGCGCGAGGAGGCAGAGGCCGCGTGCTCCATGTTGCGCAGCTACTGCGAGAGCCGGCACGAGCCAGACCGCTTTCTAATCCATCACGGCAACCTTTCGGCATCGCTGCGCGAGACGGCCGAGGAGCTCATGCGCGACGAAGAGCAGGCGCAGACGACCGTCACCACCTCCACGCTGGAGCTCGGCATTGATATCGGTCGCCTGGAGCGCGCGTTCCAGATTGACGCGCCGTTTACCGTCAGCTCCTTTTTGCAGCGCATGGGGCGCACAGGCCGTCGCGACCTTCCGCCCGAGATGTGGTTTGTCATGCGCGAGGAAGAACCCGAGCCGCGCACGATGATGCCCGAAACGATACCCTGGAAGCTCCTGCAGGGCATCGCACTCGTACAACTCTATCGCGAGGAAAAGTGGGTCGAGCCGCCCGAGCTCGATCGACTCCCCTACAGCCTGCTCTACCACCAGACCATGTCGACGCTCGCCAGCACCGGCGAGCTCACGCCGGCCGAGCTTGCTCAGCGCGTGCTCACGCTCAGCTATTTCCACCGCGTCTCGGCCGATGACTATCGCGTACTGCTGCGCCACCTCATCAAGATCGACCATATCCAGGTCACCGAGGGCGGCGGACTCATCGTGGGTCTCGCGGGCGAGCGCATCATTAACAACTTTAAGTTCTACGCCGTATTCCAGGAAAACGAGGAGTTCACCGTTCGTAGCGAGTCGGCCGAATTGGGCACGATCGTCAACCCGCCGCCGCCCGGTGAGCGCATCGCCATCGCCGGACACTGCTGGATTGTCGAGGAAGTGGACTGGAAGCGCCACACCGTCTTTGCCACGCAGGTCAAGGGTCGTGTGCCGGCCTACTTTGGCGACTGCCCCGGTGACATCAATACACACGTACTCGAGCGCATGCGCAAGACGCTCAACGAGCACGCGACATATCCGTACCTCATGGGTAACGCGCGGGCCCGCTTGGCGCAGGCTCGCCATACGGCCGAGATTTCGGGTGCGGGAACCAAGCCACTCATCAACCTGGGTGGCGACACCTGGGTGCTCTTCCCCTGGCTGGGCAGCTACGCCTTTTTGGCACTCGAGCGCATGCTCAAGATTAAGTGCGCCGCGGAGCTGGGCCTTCGCGGACTCGACCCATCACGCCCGTACTTTATGCAGTTTAAGATGAAGGCCGACGAGGAGACGTTCTTTGAGGTGCTCGCCGCCGAGGCCGAAAAGGACTTCGATCCCATCGAGCTCGTCTATCCCGGCGAGGTGCCTTATTTTGATCGCTACGACGAGTACGTTCCCGAGGAGCTCGTGCGCAAGGGCTTTGCCGAAGGCGTGCTCGACATAGAGGGCATGAAGCAGCGCGTCCTCAGTTGGCGCGACCACGCATAAAACTAGTCTTTTCGGCACGGGACTTGTTAACCAGTCTATTCCGCCAGCATCGATAAAACGCTGATATTCCTCGGCATTAAGGCCCACCGATTCAAAGCTAACGCGTACACCCGTAGCCATCAAGAAGGCTCGAAACTTCTGGCAGCTCGTCAATCGATACATCAATTCTTGAAGGCATGTATTCCACCAATTTTTAAAGAAACAACGGCGGTAATTGCTATCGCGATTGCGCCAATAACACCGAGCGCTATCTGAATGGGATATAACCCCAGCACATATCCAAATATGGAGAAAAACATTGCAGAAAAGAGAGCCCTTACCAGAGACGCGACGGAAAGGATCGTCGCGCGGAGATCGTCCGCTATCGCGTCTTGGATTAAGTTTTCCGAAGTGATGTACACCACTTCTGGGAGAAAACAAAGCACCATGCTAAGGCCAAACAAACACAGCGGATTTGAAGCGAACCACGGAAGAATCATGAAAAGACCGGCCTCGATTAGCATCGAGCCGAGCATGGTATTTCTTTTCCCGAAACGCGATGAGAAGAAATCTGCTGCAATGTAGGCCGTCGCATTTACTGCATAGGATGCACCGAAAAAGATTCCTATTATGGAGACGGGAGCATCAAATGCGTCGAATACCAACTGATTCAAGTTGTAATAACTCCCATAGAATCCATCGAGCATGCTTGTGCCGATTAGAAGAAGCAACACCGCAAAAGCGGATTCTCCAATGCACCAGGTTTCGCGTCTGAAGACCTTGGCTACGTCAAACCTTTCCTCCCCAGAGTTTTTGGAATGGGTCGTTTCCATCCTCTCAATGGGATACAGAAGGAAAAGCTGCAGGAGATAGAAAACGGAAACGCATACGTAGAGGGCACTCCAAGATACTTGGGCAATGAATGATCCAAGTACGATTGCCACTCCCGTCGCGATTGATTGCGCGGCAAGCAGCCGAGCGTTGATGGTGAGGAAGCGCTCTCCTTGACCGGCATTCCGGGCAATTTCATATAAAAGCGCTTGTTCGGATCCCGATTGAAGGGAGTAGGCGAGTGCCTCAACAAGGGAAAGCACGACAAGAAAGGGGCCTGAGAGCAACAGCATGCCAGCCGTATGGAAGAAAAGCAGCAGCACGCCCACTTGAATCGAGAACTTCTTTCCAAAGAAATCGCCTATCAGCCCTGTTGGCAGCTCGAGGACGACCGTTGCAATGTTAAACAGGGCTTGATAAAGCGCGATTTCCGTGACAGACATTCCTTTCTCCGCAAGGAAAAGTAGAAACACTCCCCGATTTAAAACAAATCCCGAGAGAACGAAAAAGGCGGAATAGACGTGCAGTTGCGTAGTGGCTTGCTTGTTCATTTGATACTTCCGATGACAATTTTGGCCTAGCGGGCGGCGGAATCAACCGAAGATGAGGCGCGTTGGCGCCGGGCGTCCAGATGCGTCATGCTGAAAATAGATGAAGCGTATGATTGACAAAACCATAGAGCCCGTCACAAATTGACTACTCCCAATGCTGGTCGTGGAGGGCGGCACCGAGAAAGTCGGCATCGAAAGGCACAGCTTCGGCAAAAGCGTAGTCGCCGTCGCTGGCGATGAGCAGGTAGTTCTCCTCGCCGCCGAACTCCGCATCGCCACAGGGGACCACCCAGACATGGGCGAATACCTCGAGTGCCGTGGCAGCGCAGTCGCGCAGGAACGTCACATCGCTCCCCTCGTTTGTGCTTACGATATTGGCAACGTAGACGCCACCGACATTTAGGCTGCCCCGCACCAAACGCAACGCCTCAACCGTCGCCAGCTCGCGTACGGGCTCGGCACCGCCAAAGCAATCGCTCACGACCACGTCGTAGCGACGATGACCAACACTCGTCACGCCCAGATAAGAGCGAGCCTCAGCGGTTATCACCCGCAGGCGATCGCCCGCCGTGCACTCCAGCTCGTCCAGATAGAACCAGCGGCGCGCCAGGCGCGTAATCTCTCCGTCATACTCGATGACGTCCATGCGCAAGCCCTCGTGCGACATCAGCGCGAACTTGGGATAGGCAAACCCGCCGCCACCCAGCATAAGCATGCGGTTGATACCGTGACCATAAGCATCACGCATCGCATCCTCGGACTCAAACACGTCGTCAAACGCACGATAGTACGCAAAGACGGGCTCCGCCCAACGCTCACCAACGTAACTTGCGCTTTGGTAGACGCTGCCTTGCACCAACACGCGAATCTCGTCGCCGCCCTCATCGTGCACGCGTTTCACACGCGCCAACCCATTGCGGGTTCGCGCAACCTGCAGACAGGCAGCACGAACAGCGACAGCGGCCGCACCAAGCGCCGCGGCTCCCAGAGCAACACCGGCAACGACGCCAGCAGAAACACTCGGCTTGTTCATCTAGAGCTCCTTTTGCAGATAGAGTCCATGGTCGCAAAAACCCAAATGGCGATAGTACTCGCGCGTACCGATTGCGCTAATCACGTTGATACGCGTATAACCCGCATCCCGGGCAATCTCGCACGCACGCTCTACGAGCAAACGCCCCAATCCATGGTGCTGGGCTGCCTGGCCTTGATCTCCCACGCGCGCCGCCATGCCATACACGTGCACCTCGCGAATCATCGCCTCGTCCGGTGTCGTCGGCAACTCATCCGCATGCGCGGCAACAAAAGCACGATCGGGCAGAGACAGACGCAAAAAGCCCGCGATCTTGCCCTGCGGCGTCACCCACTGCAAAAAGCGCTCGTGCGTCACCGGCGTCTCGTACGCCACTTCCTCGTCAAGGGTCAGCTCATGCAAGTCGGCGCCCGCCGTGCTAATCTCGCGATAGCGAATCTCGCGCACCGTCGCACCATCACCCCGAGCAGCCAGACGGTTCTCAACGAGCTGACGCAGGTTGGGCTTCTTGTTGCCCACCATGATGTCGTCGGAGCTAAAGTCGCGGATCATGCGACTGATGCGGCAGAACGCCGGCGTCACCACGATGTCGTCGACCAACACATCGAGCAGCTCTTCCTCGGTATAGGGACGCCACTCGCCGCGCTCATAGCAGCCCACCAGACGCGAGCCCTCGATGAGCGCGCACGGGTAGACCTTGACCTCGTCGGGCATAAAGGCCCCTTCGGTCATAAAGCGCTCGTAGTCGCGCTTGTCCCCCTCGGGTGTGGCGCCCAATAAGTTGAGCATAAAATGCGCATGGATCTTAAAGCCAAAGAGGCGCGCAAGCGAAAACGCCTGCTCGATCTGAGCCACCGAAATGCGACGCTCGTTGATATCGAGCAAATGCTGGTCGAGGCTCTGGATGCCCATCTGAATCTTGGTGCAGCCCAGACGACGAATGAGCGTGAGCGCCTGTGGCGTCACGGCATCGGGGCGGGTCTCGATAACGAGCCCCACCACGCGATGCTTCGCCGTCTCGTTGATGCGCTGCTGACGCTCAAGCTCCTCCATCGTTGCCGTCTGCCACTCGGCAGACTCGCCCCATGGCGTACCGGGGCCGTACAGACGACGCACTGCGCGGTTATAGCCACCAACGACAGCATCCACACGCCCCTGCTCGTCGGCAACGCCGCTCGCAAGCTCGGCCTCGTCGGTCGCAATGCCGGCAGCCCGATAGCGCTCGCGGCGCTCTGTTACCACCGGCGGCAGGGCATCGGCGGGAGCGTCATCGAGCAGGCGCCCTGCCTCGGCACGGCTGATGCCCGGACGCGCCAACATGGGGTTTGCCGCCACACCGGCGACGGCATCGTCATTGAGCGCACGGAAAAGCTCCGACATAAACCACGTCTGATACCCTTGCGGATAGTCGCTCCAGGTACCGCCGAGCACAATGAGCTCTATCTTGTCGGTCGCATGTCCCATCTGCGAAAGCGCGGTCAGACGAGCGCTCACCTGCAGATACGGGTCGAAGCAGTTTTGCTCCGCACGGGCGCACGCCGGCTCGGCGTGCAGATAGCTTTTGGGCATGCGCAGATCGTTGGGGCAAAACAGGCAATCGCCCGAGCACGGCCACGGCTTGGTGATAACGGTAATGGTCGCCACGCCCGAAGCCGTGCGACGAGGCTTCATGCGAAGCACCTGCAGCAGCTGACGCTCCAGCTCGGAATTGACATTCCATGCCGCCCAACGCGCCGGTTCCTCACGCTTCACCCGCTGGTAAAACGGCAGCAGGCGACGCTTGGCCAAATCGCGCTTATCGGCGCCCTCGCGGCGCGCCTCAGCATGTATCAGTTTGGCGAGCGCTTTGTCGTCCACGGTCTCACCGCGACGCAGAGCGTCGAGTATGTTCAAGATAATCTGTTCCATGTCCCCATTGTAAAGGCAAAGGCGCCGAAGCCGACCGCGGCCCCGACGCCTTCATCAAACAGCGCATCTAAGCATCTAAGTTTGCGGACTTAGCCCGCCGTCGTCACTCCGGATCAAACGACATGTCGCCCGAACCGACCTTAAAACGATACGTGGCAGACTTATCACCGTTGTCGAATTCATGATTCAATATGGTCTCGCCGTCGTAGCCAAGCGGAAGGAAATCGCTCTCGAAGTCACCGCTGCCCACAGTTAGGCTCGCCTTAAAGCCCGTTGAGTTCGGAACCGCTATCTCCACGTCGCCCGAGCCCACACTCACGTCCATCGACTTCGCGGGGGCCTGATAGAGCTCGAACGTCACATCGCCCGAACCGACCTCGGCATTCAGGGTATCGGTCACGGTGCCAGTAAACTCAACATCTCCCGAGTCCAAAGTCAGGTTGAGGTCATGGCACGCAATGCCCGCGACCGTCAGATCACCCGATCCCACCTTCGCCGTAATGCCGACCAGGTTATCGGCAACTTCGCGCGGCAGTTCGACGGTAACCGTGCGGTCAATGGCGCGCTCGTCATCGCAATCGAACTGGCGAATCTTGAGCGTAGAGCCCTTGATTTCGGCCAGGTTCTGGGTTGCCGCATCGAAGGCAACGGTCCCCGTTGCCACGCGACCGCTTTCAATTACGCGCACCGGCCCGCCGGAGACGTGTTTGACCTCGACCGTGCCCGACGTCACATCCAGGTCAAGCGATGTGAACGCGTCGGCATCAAACGTTTCGCTCGAAAGTTGCTGAGGCCGAGCGGAATAGCTGCCGTCGTCCAAGAGATTGTCCTCGTCAACCGCATCGTCCATACCAGACAAGCCGGATACGACATCGTCGAGATCCCACGGGCCATCATAATGAATCAAAGTCCGTGAAATGCCAAAAACAAGCCCGATGATGAGCACAAACGCTCCGATGCCAACGCCCAGACGCAGTCTGGATTCATGCGAAAGCTTCATCATTCGTCACCCTCTTTGGCACACGGCTCAGCGGTGGCTGCGATAGCCACGTCAGCATCAGGTTCCGCAGAAGTATCCTTCCCCTGGGCCTTGACCGCCACCGGCGCCGGACCAACCTGGATATCCCCGCGCGCCCAATCGCCATCGAGCGCACGCGCCACCCAGTGATAGATGGGAATCGTAAAGAAGATCAGTGCGGGAAAAGGGCTGGCACCAACCAGGAACATCAGCAAAAAGAACAGCAGCCAGCACACGGCCCAATACGGGAACGACTGGAAGGGGCCCTTCACCGGAGTCGAGCCAACTGCGTGGCCACTCGTCGCCTGCGCCGTAGCAGCGTTGGCGGCCTGTGCACTCCAGCTTGCCGCCTGTGCCGCCTTAGCCGCGGCATCACTCGCCTGCGTTGCCGCTTCGGTGGCGCGCACCGCCGCCTCATGGGTGCGAGCGCGCTCTGCCGCCTCGGCCTCGCGCTGGCGGGCGCGGTCCTCGTTCTCAAACTCGATATCGTCCTCGATCTCGTCGCTCGGATTGAGCAGCTCGTCCAGACTCACGCCATAAAGCTTGGCGAGCGAGATCAGGTTCTCGGTATCGGGCGAGCTCTCCGCGCGCTCCCATTTGCTGACCGCCTGGCGCGACAGCCCCAGCTTTCGCGCCAGCCCTTCTTGGCTAAAGCCTTTGCTGCGGCGAAGGTCGGCGAGCCGCTGCGCAGTTTCTACATTCATGGTTCCTCCTATGCTTTTGCCAGCCGTGCCGCCGGACCGCTTTTGTTCTTAAGGCGCCTTGCACAGTTAAAATCTATCCGCCACCGCCAAAAACATGCCACCTATTTTAGTGGGATTTTTGACAACCGGCGGTTGCGGGCGCGCATGAGCTGCGAAAATGTGTCCAAACCAAGCAATGACCCGCAGCCCGGTTGTCCCCGTTGCGGCGATAACGGTAGTATGGTCGTACCGTTTATTCCGCACCGCCAACGGAGGGAGTCCCGCGCCGTGAACCGCGATTTCGCCTCATCGCTCATCCAGCTCAACAACACGTTCTATCGCGAGCACTCCGCCTCCTTCTCCGATACGCGCCAGGCCCCGTGGCCGGGCTGGGTCCGCACCATGGACATCGCACTCGAACAGCTCGACGTCGCCACCATCGAGCATCCCGTCCGTGTCTTCGATCTTGCCTGCGGCAATATGCGATTCGAGAACTTTGCCGCCGGCGGCGCACTTGCCGCCAAGGGCGTCGACGGTGCAAATCCCTCGGCAGATGCCAGCTGCCCGTTTGAGTTCTATGGCGTCGACTCATGCCAGGACCTGGCCATCGATGCACGTGGCCACGCCCTGCGCATTCCCAACCTGCACTTCCAGGAACTCGACGTGCTCGATGCCCTTATGAAACTCAATCCCGCCGAGACGCCCGACGTGCTTTTCGACGCCCCGCTCGCCGACATCTCGGTCTGCTTTGGCTTTATGCACCACGTGCCGTCGTGCGAGTACCGCGTGCGCGTGCTCGACGCCCTGGTGCGCCAGACGCGCCCAGGCGGCATCATCGCCATCAGCTTTTGGGAGTTTATGAACGACGAGCGCATGGCGCGCAAGGCCGTTCGAGCCGAAGCCCGCGCCGAGCTCACCCTGCCGTTTGAGGGTTACGCTTCCGCGCAGTTTGAAGCCGGCGACCACCTCATTGGCTGGCAAAACGACCGCCACGCCTACCGCTATTGTCATCACTTTGACGATCAGCAGATCACCGACCTGGTGCGCGGCGTCCGTACGTTCTACAAGAGCGGCGAGGTCCCCGTGCGCGAGCTTGAGCGCTTCCATGCTGACGGTCGCAGCGGCGATCTCAACCGCTATGTGATTCTCAAGCGCCTGTAGGCACCGGCGACTCGCCGTCGAGCCGCACCGCGTCTTTCGGGCAAACTATGCCCACCCCCTTTTCAACCCATTGACGAAACGCACAGCTATGCGTTCCATAATTTTGACCAAGGAGCCTCATGGGAGCCGTCCACGTTCGCACGCCTAAGAACTTTGTGCTCGAGGAGCGCTTGGAACGCTACGCCAATGCGATTGAGACGAATCCCGAGGCATATGCCGGAGATTGGCGCAAGGTTTGCGCGCCGGCTGGCGGCAAGCCTTTCGGACACCTTCACCTTGATCTTGGTTGTGGCAAGGGAACGTACCTTGTAGAGCGTGCGGCCCACGAGCCAAACACCCTCTTTATCGGCATGGACCAGGAACCCATCTGCATTGCCTATGCTGCCCAGAAGATATGCGAGCAGAAGCTGACCAACGCGCTCGTTCTGCCCCGAGGCGCCACATCGCTGCCGCAGCTATTTGCTGCAGGCGAGCTCGATGCCATCACCATTAACTTTCCCACGCCGCAGCCCAAGGCCAAGTACGCCAAAAAACGACTCGTCCATGTCGGCCATCTGATGCTCTACCGCCCGCTCTTTTCAACCGGTGCCACCGTCACGCTGCGAACCGACAGCAAGCCATTGCGCGACTACGCCCTAGGGCAGTTTGCCGCGGCCGGCTACGACACGCTTTGGGTAAGCGACAACGTCCGCCGCGACCATCCCAAGCACCCCGAGACCGAATATGAATGCCGCACGCGCGAGATGGGTGCCGTCGTCTATGGCATTTGCGCCACACCCGGCGCGAAGCCCAGCGATGAACAGCTCGCGGCGGGCCGCGCGCAGGAGCAAAGCCTTGCCTGCTACCTGCCCGATAACCTCGATGAGCTCACCTATGTACCTCTGGGCATGGAAGAAGCCGTCGAGAACTTTAGAAACCGCGCCCGCAAAGGCAAGAAGCGCCTGCCGCAAGAGCACTAACTTCACGCGCCCATTTCCTGCATTTTCTCGCGCGCTGGCACCCCGCGCCGCCGCTACGCCATAATAGTTGGCGGACAATCGCGAGAGAAAGCAAACACATGGCACAGACCACGACAGATACCACCGCCAGCACCGTCTCCGGCGCCGGGGCTGCCAGCTCATTCTCGGGCGGCACGGGAACCGAAGCCGAGTTCGGCTCGCTCGGCGCGCTCTCCCCCACCTGGTGGGAGCCCGAGGATGGTAGTGAGCCCGAACCATGGCTCACGCCCGATCAGGCCTTCGAACGCTTCTTTGAATGGACGAGCGACCGCGGCATTGAACTGTGGGATCACCAAGAAGAGGCCCTCATGGATCTAGCCGCCGGTGACCATGTCATTTTGGGAACACCGACCGGATCGGGCAAGTCGCTTGTCGCGCTGGGCATGCTCTTTATGGGCATGGCGCAGGGCAAGCGCTGCTACTACACGGCCCCTATCAAGGCTCTGGTCAGCGAGAAGTTTTTCGACCTTGTGCAGGTGCTCGGCCGCGATAACGTCGGCATGATCACCGGCGATACGCATATCAACACCAAGGCACCCGTCATCTGCTGCACGGCCGAAATCCTTGCCAATGACGCGCTGCGCGAGGGCGAAGATGCCGATGTTGGCTGCGTCGCCATGGACGAGTTCCACTACTTTGCCGACCCCGACCGCGGCTGGGCCTGGCAGGTGCCGCTGCTCACCCTGCCTCACACGCAGTTTATGCTCATGAGCGCCACGCTCGGCGATGTCACCGCCATCGCCGCCTCACTCGAGGAGCACACCGGCGCTACCTGTGACTTGGTCGTCGATGCCCCACGCCCCGTGCCGTTGAGCTACGACTACGTGACGACCTCGCTCGAGGGCACCGTCGAGCTCGCGATGCGTCGCGGCGAGGCCCCGCTCTATATCGTGCACTTTAGCCAGGATGCCGCACTTGCGACGGCACAATCGCTCGCCAATTTTGGCATCGCCAGCAAGGAGCAGCGCGAAGCCATCAAAGACGCGGCAAAGGGGACGAGCTTCTCGACGGCCTTTGGCAAGATTCTCAAACGTCTGCTTGGATGCGGCGTCGGCGTGCACCATGCCGGCATGTTGCCGCGCTATCGTCTGCTGGTCGAGCGCTTGGCACAGCAGGGCCTGTTGCCCGTCATCTGCGGCACCGATACGCTCGGCGTCGGCATCAACGTACCCATCCACACCGTGGTGCTCACCGCGCTCACCAAGTTCGATGGCTACAAGATGCGTCGTCTGCGCGCCCGCGAGTTCCATCAGATTGCCGGTCGCGCCGGCCGTTCGGGCTTCGATACCGAGGGCATGGTCATCGCCGAGGCACCGGAGCACGAGATCGAGAACGCCAAGCTCATGGCCAAGGCGGGCGACGACCCCAAGAAGCTCCGCAAGATTAAAAAGAAGAAGGCCCCCGAGGGCTTTGTCACCTGGAACAAGCAGACCTTTGAGCGCCTGATCGAGACGCAGCCCGAGACGCTCAAGCCGCGCCTGCGCATCACACACTCCATGGTGATTAGCGTGGTCGAGCAGGGCGGCGATGCCCGAGCCCGCGTACACGACCTCATCGAGACGAGCCTGCAGACCCCCGAAGAAAAGGCCAAGCTCGAGGTTCGCGCCGACGAAATCTTCGCCACGCTCATCGATTCCGGCGTCGTCGTTCGCACCGAGGTGCCGCCCGCACCCGACGCCCCGGCTGACGCCGCACCGGACATCGACTATGCGCTGACGGTCGATCTGCCCGAGGACTTCGCGCTCGATCAGCCACTCTCGCCGTTCTTGCTTGCCGCGTTGGAGCTGCTCGATCCCGAGAGCGAGACCTATACCATGGATCTAATCTCGATGGTCGAGGCAACGCTCGAGGACCCCAAGCAGGTGCTGCGCGCACAGGAGCGCGCCGCGCGCGACCGCGCGATGGCCGAAATGAAGGCTGACGGCGTCGAATATGAGGAACGTCTGGAGCGCATTCAAGACGTCACGTACGAAAAGCCGCTCGAGGATTTGCTCGACGCTGCCTTTGACAAGTACTGCCAGGAAGTGCCCTGGGCAAACGACTACCAGCTCTCTCCCAAGAGCGTCCTGCGCGATATGCTGGAAAGCGCGAGCGATTTTAAGGGTTACATTCAAAAGCTCGGCATCGCCCGCTCCGAGGGCATTTTGCTGCGCTACCTGGCAGAGGCCTACCGTTCGCTCGACCGCACCGTACCCATCGAGAAACGCGACGGGCGCCTGCGCGACATTATCTCGTGGCTGGGCTTTGTGGTGCGCTCGGTGGACTCGAGCCTGGTGGACGAGTGGGAGAACGCCGGCAACCCGGCAGCCCTCGACGCCGCGCCGCCGCAGGGCATCGACGAGGTCGTGGCGGACCGCCGCGGCTGCACGCTGTTGGTGCGCAACGCGCTCTTCCGCCGCGTGACCCTTGCCGCTCGCGAGCACGTTCGCGACCTGGGCGAGCTCGACGACGACTGGGGCATGAGCGAAATCCGCTGGCAAAAGGCGCTCGATGCCTACCATGAGCAGCACGAGGAGATCCTCACCGACGGAGATGCCCGCAGCGCCGCGATGTTTTCCATTGACGAGTCCGACGAGAAGACCGCGCACGTATGGCACGTGCACCAGATCTTTGCCGACGAGGATGGCGACCACGACTTTGGCATCATGGGCGATGTCGACCTGGACGCCACGCAAGACGGCGGCGAGGTCATCTTCAAAAACTACCGTGTCGGCTTTATCGAGGACCTGCTCGAAGACTAGCCGAACTTACCGGAACGAAACGGGGCCGCTGGCAATATCGCCAGCGGCCCCACTTTTGCACTATACGCTATGCCTTACTCGGCATCCTCGACCTCATACGAATCCGCCTCGGCTGGCTCATCGTTTGTCTCTGTCGCAGCCCCGCGTGCCTCGTCAAACGCTGCTTTCATGGTCTTGTTGCCCCACGTGAGCTTGCGAATGGTAAGATCGTCGGCCTTCTTGTTGGCTAGGCGCAGATTGTTCTCGGAGGACAGCAACGCCTCCTTGGTTTTCTGCAGATGGCTAATCGTCTTGTCGATCTCATCAATCGCCGTTTGGAACTTTCGGCTCGCGATCTCGTAGTTGCGACCGAAATCATTCTTGAACTTTTCCATCTTGGCTTCGAAGTTCGTGACGTCGATATTCTGCTGTTTGTACTCCGCCAGCTCCTGCTTATAGCGCAGCGAACCCATGGCGGCGTTGCGAAGAAGCGTGATCATGGGAATAAAGAACTGTGGGCGAATCACGTACATCTTCTCGTAGCGATAGCTCACGTCCACGATGCCGGCGTTGTAAAGCTCGCTCTCGGGTTCGAGCAACGTGCAGAGCACCGCGTACTCACAGCCTTTCTGGCGACGATCGTGATCGAGTTTCTTAAAGAAGTCCTCGTTTTTATGTTTGGTCGCGGTCTCGTCGTTCTCGTTTTTCATCTCGAACATAATCGAAATGACCTCGTTACCGCTTGCGTCGCACTCGCGGAAGATAAAGTCGCCCTTGGTGCCCTCGGACGCATCGTTATCCTTCTCGAAGTACGCGTTAGGAAACGCCGTCATGCGCAGACGGTTAAACTCGGTCTCGCAGTGCTGCTCGAGCGACTCGCCCACCATCTTGGTGGACAGGCGGACCTTCATGTCCTTAAGGCGCTCGATCTCTTCATCCTTGTAGCGAATCAGGTCATCGCTCGCACGCTTGGCCTGCGCAAGCTCGAGCTCGTGTGCCGCCTTGGCCTGTTCCTCGCGAGAATCGCGCACAGCCAGCTCGCTCGTCAGTTTGGCACGTGCCTCATCGCGCTCTCGCTCCGCCGCGGCGACCGCCTCTGACAGGTTCATTTTTGCCATCAGTTCCTGCTCGCGCAGCTGGGCACGCAGGCCCTCGGCCTCTTGCTCGGACTGAGCCTTTGCGGCGGAAAACTTCTCCTGCGCCTTCGCGCGATAGTCAGTAAGCGCGCGCTCGGCCTCGCTGCGAGCGGCATCGAGCTCACGCTGCGACTCTGCCGCGGCAGCGGCAAGCGCCATCTCCTGGGCTTTGTCCGCCGCGGCGAGCCTGGCCTGCAGCTCAGCAATCTGAGCGTCGCGCGCAGCTAAATCGTTTTGAGCAGCGTTGCGCGCCGCCGACTCGGCAAGCTTTGCTTCGTCATCTTTGCGCCCAAGCTGCGCACGCAGGCTATCAATCTCACGCTGGAGTTCGGCATTTTCCTTTTGAGCATTGGCTCGTGCCTCTACCGCCGCGCGCTGGCTTGCACTCTCGCGCTCTGCGGCAGCGCCCTCGAGCTTAGCGCGCAGCTCGGCAAGCTCAGCATCGCGCTTGGCAACCTCTTGTGCCAGTTGCTGAGCCGCAGCGTTCTTCTGCTCAACGAGCTGAGCGTTGCGCTGAGACTCTGCCTCCTGCAAAGCAGCCGTCGAACGCGAGCGCTCAAGCTCCAGCGCCTGCTCGCCCTCGCGCTGGACTGCCTTCACACGCTCATCCAAGTCGCGCGAAAACTCGGCATCGCGCACCTGCTTGACGATATCCGCATAGCCGGATGCATCGACCTTAAAGACTTCGCCACAATGCGGGCACTTGATCTCATTCATAGCAGCTCCTCGATGGACGCAAATTTCAACCGCCTACACTCTACCGCGCCGCACGGACAAAAAAGGCGCCGCCGCCATAATGTCAACGGCGCCAGAGCCACCACAAAGGTGCCTGTCCCCTTTGTGGTGGTTCTGGCGCCCTATAGCCCAAAGAAGCTAAGAATCTGGTCGCGGCTTACGGGCTTGTACTCGTTGGCGTCGAGGCCCACATCGTAGCGGTAAATGGGGCGCTCGCGATCGCGGTTGCGTGCGTTGGTGCGGTCTCCTCTGCTGTGGATATGCCCGTGTAGCATGATGGCGCCACGCGCCTTACCATTCCAGCTGAGCATGGGGTAATGGCTCATCACCAGACGATGGCCCTTGGCATAGCCGGGAGCAACCTCCAGGTAATCGCGCACGTCTTCCCAAATTTGCGGGGCGTCGGGATCTTCCCAGTCGCCGTCATGGTTACCGCAGATGAGCGTCACATTCTTGCATTCGATACGCTCGCGCAGGCGCACCGCCTCCGCCATGGGCAAGCGATACGTAAAGTCTCCCAAGATATAGAGGCGGTCGTCCGCAGCCACGCACTCATTGATGGCATCGATGACCTTGCGGTTCATCTCCTCGACCGAATCAAACGGCCGATCCATGTCGTGCAAGATATTCGTATCGCCCAGGTGCAGGTCGGCGGTAAACCACATCATCGTCTATGCCCTCATTTCGCAACGCGTCAAACTCGTGCTAAGTATACAGACACAGCGATACGGCGGTTAGCCAAAGAGCCCGCCGAACAGGCCGCGGCGGCGTTTGTCTTACTTTTTCGAAGCGTCACCCTGAGTTTTCTTGCCCTGCCGTTTCCTACGATCCTGCTCCAACTCATCGTCATCGAGTAGCAGATCCCACTCAAACGAATCGTCTGTCAGATTGAATAGGTCGTCGTCATCAAACATGGCCGCCTCCCTTGCCGACTAGCGAGCATCCACCACATAGAGGCCAACGCGCACCTGGTGCCACGGGCTGCGCTCGGGAGCAACCTGTTGCACGCGAGCCTCAAATACGTCCTCGTGGCCGTAATACATCATCAAGGACAGTGGGCCGACCTCGTTTCCCGGAACATAGCCAAGCTTGGTGTTGCCGTAATAAATCTCAACCGCCTCAGGGTCATGGGGATTATCGCGCTCGGCACACAGCGTCAGCTTATCGCCCACTTTAAGATCGCCCAAGACCAAGGCGCCATCGGCATACTGAAATCCTGCAATGTGAAATGACAGAAGAACACGCGAAGGCTCGTACATAGCAGCTCCTCTAACGGCCGGATAAACCGGTGTGTAACCTTATTGAGAAGTCTACGGTCCCGTGCGGACACAAATACATCCTGTCTGCGTCCTTCAATCGTTTGCCTCAACGCTTGCGCGACAGAACGCTTGCAGATAAGATAGGAACACGGATGGCACCCGTTGCCGCGGGTCTTGCCAACTCCGATACACGTTTTCATCGTGAGAAGTGGCCGTCTTCGCTTACGCGGGGGCGGCTATTTCATTCGGCCGATAAACAGACCGAGTTCGATAGCCGCAATCAACAACGCCAATAACGAAATAACATCGCTTACGTTCATACCAAATCCCTTCTAAAGGGAGTTGGCCCATCCGTGCTCCATAACAGTAGTCTAACGCAAAATGCAGGTAATAGGAACACTTGTTCGTATTACCTGCACCCTTTTCTAATGCATAAACATGCGCACGAACTTGTGCTTCCAGCTTGCGTAAGGAGCATAGCGGAATGGCACGTCCAGCCACGTTGCCTTGTTCACGATGCTCTTCTTGTGGCTAAACGTATCGAAGCTCTCGCGTCCATGGTACTGCCCCATACCGCTCGCACCCATGCCACCAAAGCCCATATGGCTCGTAGCCAAGTGCATAATCGTGTCGTTGACGCAGCCGCCGCCAAAGGGCACGTAACGCACAAAGCGCTGCTGAACTGCGCGATCCTGGCTAAAGATATACAGAGCCAGCGGCGTCGGACGATCCGTAATAAACGTCTCGGCCTCGTCTAGGCTCTCAAACGTCAGCACCGGCAAGATGGGGCCGAAAATCTCCTCCTGCATCACGGCGTCATCGGGGGTCACGCCGTCTAGGATCGTCGGCTCAATCTTGAGCGATGACTCGCGCGCCGTGCCTCCAAGCACAACCTTATCGGGATCGATCAGCCCACGCACGCGCGCAAAATGCTTGGCGTTGACGATATGCCCGTAATCCTCGTTATCGAGCGGATGCTCGCCAAACATACGGCGGGCCTCTTCCCTGATGAGGTCCAGCAGCTCGTCATGCACGCGCGCATCGACCAGCAGGTAGTCGGGCGCCACGCAGGTCTGCCCCACGTTGAGCCATTTACCAAAGGCGATACGCCGCGCCGCAACCTTCAAGTTTGCCGTCGCATCCACGATACAGGGGCTCTTTCCGCCCAGCTCAAGCGTCACGGGCGTAAGGTTTTTACTTGCGCGCTCCATGACGAGTTTGCCGACCGGAACGCTACCGGTAAAGAAGATCTTGTCCCAGCACTCATCGAGCAGCGCTTCGTTCTCGGCGCGCCCGCCCTCGACAACCGTCACCAGGCGCGGATCAAATGCCTCTTCACAGATTTGCTTGAGCACCGCACTCGATGCCGGAGCATAGGCGCTCGGCTTGATGGCCACAGTATTGCCCGCGGCAAGGGCGCCGGCGAGCGGCTCGAGTGTTAGCAAAAATGGGTAGTTCCACGGGGCCATGATGAGCGTGACGCCATAGGGCACGGCTTGCGTTTTACACACACTCACGGCGTTGGCAAGGTCACACGGACGCAGGCGCGGACGACTCCATCGAGCCACGTGAGCGATCTGATGACGAATCTCGGAAAGCGACGTACCGATCTCGCACATATATGCCTCGTCATGCGACTTTCCCAAATCGGTCTTGAGTGCATGGGCAATATCGGCCTCGTGCGCCCGTACCGCATCGCGTAAACTCACGAGCGCGCGACGTCGGGCATCGACATCAAACGTAGCGTGCGTTTTAAAGTAAGTGCGCTGATCGCCGACGATGCGCGCAATTTCCTCGGTGTTCATGGCACCCCCCTAGTTCTCGTCCTCAAACATACCACCCGCGACGACCTCGTACATACGCTCGAGCTCCAAGCGGTCCATCAAAAGCGGAACGGGGTACAGCGGATTGGCCTCGGCATCGGCATGCGCCGCCATCTCGGGAATGTCGGAGCGGCGAATGCCCGAGACATATTTGGGGATTCCCAGGATCTCGTTCATGCAATCGATCCAATCGATAAAGGCCTCGGCCGCCAGGCTGTCCTGCGCGTTAACCGGCACGATGCCGGCCATGCGGGCGAGATCAGCGAGCTTAGGAGCAGCAGCTTCGCCATAGGCGCGAAGCATGTGCGGCAGGATGATGGCGTTGGCCAAGCCGTGCGGAATCCCGTAACGCCCGCCCAGACTGTGCGCGATGGCATGCACATATCCGACATAGGAGCGGGTAAACGCAACGCCCGCCTTATACGCCGCCGAAAGCATATTGCGACGAGCGCGCATGTCGTCACCATGCTCATAGGCCTCGAGCAAATTGTCGTGGATAAGCTGCACCGCCTGTCGCGCCATCTTACGCGTATAGGGCGTGGTGCTTCGCCCGATAAAGGCCTCAACGGCATGCGTCAGGGCGTCCATGCCCGTCTGCCCCGTAATGGAAGCGGGCAAGCCGCACGTAAACTCGGGGTCGTGGACTGCAAAACGCGGGATGAGCACAAAGTCGTTAATGGGGTATTTGTAGTGCGTCTCGTCATCGGTAATTACCGCCGCAAGCGTGACTTCGCTTCCCGTACCGGCGGTAGTGGGAACGGCGATGAGCAGCGGCAGGCGACGATGAATCCGCAGCAGGCCGCGCATCTTGTTGATGGGCTTGTTTGGCTGCGCAATGCGTGCGCCCACACCCTTGGCACAGTCCATGGCCGAGCCACCGCCAAAGCCGATAATGGCCTGGCAGGCGCTCTCTCGATACAGGGACGCCGCTTCTTCCACGTTTGAAACCGTGGGGTTTGCACGCGTTTCGGCATAGACCGTAACGCCAATCCCCCTGGATGCGAGCGCCGTCTCAAGCGGTGCCGTGAGCCCCAGACGGGCAATGCCGGGATCCGTCACGATAAGGACCTTCTGGATCGAGCGCTTTTGAAGCACCGCGGGCACATCCTCGGCATGCTCTAAAATGCGCGGCTCGGTATAGGGCAGGATCGGCAATGCAATGCGAAAAACCGTCTGATATGTTCGGCACCAGGCACGACGGGCTAGATGCATAAAGGAAACTCCTTCATTTGTTGATAGATCAACATTTGCTCGACCGATTGTACTCAGCGGCGTCCGTATATGACTTGCAAACCGTTAATCAATCAACATCTTCATATCTCAAAATTGTTTTATTAAAAATCATTCCTAATAGGCTTCACATTTGGTTGCATTTATGGATAATAGAACTCGTCAAGACGCACGTCCGGAGAGGGCCCTTACGGGACCGGACGAGCGCACAATCGCCATCGATCGAAAGGATCGAATCATGAAGTTTGTTTGCCCCGTTTGCGGTTATGTGGAAGAGTTCGACGGCGATCAGCTGCCCGAGGACTTCAAGTGCCCCCAGTGCGGCGTTCCCGGTTCTCGTTTCCTGAAGCAGGAGGAGGGCCAGCTCGAGTGGGCTGCCGAGCACGTCGTGGGCGTCGCCAAGATGGAGGGCGTCTCTGAGGACATCGTTGCCGACCTGCGCGCCAACTTTGAGGGCGAGTGCTCCGAGGTCGGTATGTACCTGGCCATGGCTCGCGTCGCTCATCGCGAGGGCTATCCCGAGATCGGCCTGTACTGGGAGAAGGCTGCCCACGAGGAGGCCGAGCACGCCGCCAAGTTCGCTGAGCTCCTGGGCGAGGTCGTGACCGACTCTACCAAGAAGAACCTCGAGATGCGCGTTGAGGCCGAGAACGGCGCCACCGCCGGCAAGACCGATCTTGCTAAGCGCGCCAAGGCCGCTGGCCTCGATGCCATCCACGACACCGTGCACGAGATGGCTCGCGACGAGGCCCGCCACGGCAAGGCTTTCGCCGGCCTGCTCAAGCGCTACTTTGGCTAAGCCAACCGCTTGAGACATAACCTCTAGCTCGATGAGGCCCGGACCGTATTGGTCCGGGCCTTTTTCGTGCCTCACGAACTTGTTAACGCCCTGAAATAGGACCGTCTTCGGCATCGGCTTCTCGTCAAAAACTAAGTGAGTAGACTTTTTGGAACTTGCCGAGCAGACCATCCATATCACTTTATAAAGCCGCAGGTAAATGCCTTGTTGCAAAACGACCTAGTCGCCAAAGTGACAAAAGTCTACTCACTTAGATTCGCAGCCGTCCACGATCGAGCCATTTTGTGTCTAACGGGCATCTTTCCGTCGATTACTCCCAATTTTGTCCAGTCAATGAATAGTTCAGACCGGAGTAATATCTCAGCCCTTTGCTCATCCGAGCTTTTATCACGATATTCAGCATCGAGCATCCTGCATATGGCCTTAACGATCGCGCGGAATCTATCCTCATCCGATATCTGTCTGTGTGTCAGGAGAAGCACATCGTAGCCCATGGCCTGAAGGGCCGTCATGCGGTCAGCGTCACGCAAGCCATCCCCTGCGCGTCCGTGCGAGGCCTTTCCCTGACATTCAATGGCCACCTGTCGCCTACCGTCCGGTGAAGAAAGAAGTAGGTCGATATATACACGGGACTTTCCCACAATCGCTCGAGCACTTGTGCTTAGCGTCACTTCGACATTGAGCTCTATGCCGCAAAACCCTTCGCCCCCCAGGGCTCGCGGCAGTCCAAGCAACAAATACGCCTCGACCTCAAAAGGCGACGCGGCACCCAATGGAACGAGTTGCGATACCGCCATAAATCTATTGCCGTAACGCACCCCGCAAACATCTGAACAAAAACGGTCAAGGTCTCCGCCCAAAACCAAAGCGTCTCGACGCCATAAATTTGAGGCGGTGCCGTCCTCGGACGGGCAGCGCACCCAACCGAACGTTGTCGAAATCGCGCCCGAATCAATTGCACGCGAAAGCTCCGCCTCAAGTGCCGCCGGCAGAGCGCACACCGCAAACAAGCCATACATCTCCGCCAATACCAAAAGAAGCTGGAGATCCGTCAGGTGCCGCGACATGATGAATGCCGTCAGTAGAGGAGACGTAATCAAAAACCCATGCTCCGTTTCCAGCACGGATTCCCTGGGAAGCTCACCAAGAAACAGCCGCTGCCTAATGCTGGCTGGACAAGTCCGTTTGTTTCTCGTCCGAACCAATGTATACAACGGAAAACCGAGCGCGACCGCAGCCGTCGGGTTGCGGGCGAGATCATATCGCTGCCGGTCTTCTTCCGGTCGTGGAAGCGGCGGACACAAAGCGCGGACTTGAGGAGGCAAACGCCAGTACCTAAAAGCCGATATGTCACAAAGTAAATCCTTCATAGGCACAGGAAAACACGAATTTCAACCCAGTCAGTCACGCATTGGCGCGAACGCGCCAAAAATGGTGCCGAACGGACTGCCAAGTTTTCAACAGCCCTCCCCAACTGGCCAAAAGCTTGCCGAGAGCTGGACGAAGTTCTGTTGAAAACCCCATTTTTTTCTCATGCAGAAGCTTTGCGCGACAAGTGAGTAGACTTTTTTGAACATCCCGAGCAGCCCGGTCATCCTGCTTTTCAAAACCGCAGGTAGATAGCTTGTTACAAAACTGCCTGGTCGCCAAAGTTCCAAAAGCCTACTCACTTAGGTTGCAGAGTGCTCCCATTAGCTGCGATTCCAAGGTATTTAGCGCTTTTGGACTCAAATCGTCATACTGAACAAGAATTTGACTTGAGTTTTCAGGGACAGATGCGCCATCGGCACACCAATAACAGTCACTGATATCGACAAAAGGGATACTCGAGCGCGTGAGGGCCCGCACAAAAGAGCTTCCGCCCGCTCCACGCTCCGCAACCACGATACAGTAAAGGCCCGCGTCTGCATGCTCGATCGAGACCTCTCCTGCCGGAAATACCTTCCGCACAAGCGCCATCAGGCCATCACGCGCCTCGCGAGCACGAACGCGCACGCGGTTCACATGTCGCTCGTAATCACCCGATTCCAGCAAACGCGCCAAAGCGACCTGATCAACAGAGCTCACCGACGAGGCGTAGAAACCAAGGTTGCGCCTAAACCGCTCCATTAACTCATCGGGCAACACCATGTACGCCAAACGCAACGCCGATGAAAGGCTCTTCGAAAACGTGTTGGTGTAGATAACCGACTGGGCGGCATCGATCGACGCGAGCGCGGGAATCGGCTTCCCGGCAAGGCGAAACTCACAATCAAAGTCATCTTCGATGAGATACCGACCTGGTCGCTCGGCGGCCCAGCTCAGAAGCGCATAGCGCCGCGCAATGCTCGTCACAAGGCCGGTCGGATACTGATGGGACGGCATCAGATGAAGTACATCGGTCCCGGTTTTCTGCAGAGCGCTCAAGTCCACGCCCTCATCATCCAACGGGATATGTCGAACTTTGCAGCCCATAGCCTGATAGATGCGCGTCAGACGTAAATAGCCCGGGTCCTCAACGGCATACACCTTGTCAGCGCCAAGCAACTGAACCAACATGGTATCGAGCAGCTGGGCGCCCGCGCCGATAACAATGTTGTTGGGATCGACATTCATGCCCCTTGTCCCACGCAGGTGGTGAGCAATTGCGCGTCGCAGCCGAGCGGTGCCCTGCGCCGGTGCGGGCGAAAAGATTTCGCGCTCATCTTCGGATGCCAGCGTCGCCCGTAGTGCGCTTTGCCAAAGCCGCGCCGCCTCCAAAGCGGAAGGAGAAAGTGCATCGAATAGCTCAACCTGTCCGTTGACATCATGCGCGCTGGGACCCGCAGAGGCGGCATCTCGGTCGATGCCCTCCGCAGCCGAAGCCAAAACCGGTGCATCCGGAAGCTCGCAAGCGTAGTAGCCACGACGCGGCATTGAGCAAATATAGCCCTCGGCAAGTAACTGGCTATATGCATTCTCGATGGTAAT
>CAUBGU010000003.1 GCA_958435545.1 uncultured Collinsella sp. | reverse complement strand
GCCGCGGGCCTTGCGCTCGCAGCCGCATATTTGGGCGTAACGTCTATGCGGAGTACGCCGTCCGCAGCTTTCGCATCTTAGAACGGCGCGTACTCGTCGTACAGGTCCTCGGTCTCGCCGGAGGCATTGACCTGCTCGACACGGGTAACGCCGGGTACGTGCTCCTTGAGGATACGCTCGATACCCATGGACAGGGTCAGTGCGCTCATAGGGCAGCCGGCGCAGGCACCCTGAAGCTCAAGCTGGACGACGCCCTCGTCGTCGACGCCCACATACTCCATATCGCCGCCGTCAGCCTGCAGGTTGGGGCGGATCTCCTCAAGAACCTTCTTAAGCAGCTCTTCGTTAACAGCCACAGGGGCTCCTTTCTCACATTTACGCGGGCGCGCCCGCGGACAGGGGCTATGTTACTACAGCCATGTACCCGCTCACGAGCCATCCATGCGCGCGGACACGACTTTCACGAGCAGTCAATTTGGGACGGGGCTCTTTTGGCTGTTTTGCCGCCAGCTGGCGTTGGCACGCGCTACTGCTGAGCTTGTCCCCCGGTACCAATCTGAACATCGACGATGACCTGGCGGTAGCTGATGCCGCAGGAGTCGAGAATGCGGCGGCTGATACGGCCGTCGTCGGTATCGGCATACTTGTTGTCCAGGTAGACGACCTCGCCCACGCCCACCTGCGCCAGGATCTTGGCGCAGTCGTGGCACGGGAACAGCGTGACGTAGACCGTGGAACCCTCAAGGTCTTTGAGCGAGCCGCGGTAGTTGAGCACGGCGTTGGCCTCGGCATGCACCACGTAGTTGTGCTTATCCTGCAACGGGTCGTCGCTCGTGCCCCACGGGAAAAAGTCGTCGTTGAGTGCCGAGGGCGTACCGTTGTAGCCCACCGAAAGGATGCGGTGGTTGGTGTTGGCGATGCACGCGCCCACCTGCGTGTTGGGGTCCTTACTGCGGCGCTGCGCGGCGATCGCCACGCTCATAAAGAACTCGTCCCAGCTAATGACGTCCAGGCGCTTGCCTGACGAAGTTTGATGAAGATCGTCCGACATGGCAGACACCTCCGTAATCGCAATAGTTTGACCCATTGTAGCAGGTGAAAGGTGGGGGCGTTTGTCCCACCGGCGCCCTCACTTTTACACGCGGCGGGGCTTTTGGTTGATGCGGTAGAGCTCGGCGAGACCCCGCAGCGTCAGTGCGTCATCTACCGTCAGGCTGTGGCCGACCAACGCCGCGAGTGCCTCGGCATCGTCGCCGGTAATTACGATGGGCACGTCGCCCTCCCCCGCGGCCTTGGTCGCGCGCATCTCGGCGAGCACCATGTCGAGCATGCCGTCGATGCGGGCCACCTCGCCCAAGACCACGCCCGAGCGCATGGCCTCGCGCGTGTTGCGACCGATCACATGCGTGGGTGCCGAGGGCTCGACCTGCGGCAGGCGCGCCGCAGCGGCCGAAAGCGAGCGGGCGCCAAGCGCCAGACCCGGCGCGATAACGCCGCCGACAAAGGTTCCATGCGCATCGATGACCTCGATATTGGTCGTAGTGCCCAGATCGATCACGATGCACGGAGAGCCGTAGACGGCACGGGCCGCCACGGCGTCGGCGATGCGGTCGGGACCGATCTCTGCTGGATCGTCGTAGTGCACGGGCATACCGGTCTTGAGGCCCGGCCCCACGGTGAGCACGCGCCCCGTGCAGGTGCGGGAAAGCGCCGCCTTCCACGGGCGCTCGAGCGCCGGCACTACGCAGCTCAGCACTGCGGCTGCGGGAACGAGCACGCCCGGCATGCCCGCATCGGCTGACAGAGCGCCCATGACCTGCGTGAGCCTCATGCGCGCCTCGTCGGCTGTGATGCTCGACGGCGTCGTGATCTCGCACGTCGCAAGCGGGCATTCCTGCGCTGCAGCCGAATCCTCGGCAAACAGACCAAAGCGAATGAACGTGTTGCCCACGTCGACCGTCAATATATATGCGCACCCATTAAGCATCGTCGACGCTCCTTTCGTCTGCCCAGCAGTATATCGCCTACCTAAACCAGTCATCCCAAAATGACTAGCTTGCGGCTATACTGGTGCGCGGTCGCGCGCGAGCTCACGCGGCGGCCCTTGGTAACCCGACTTCCCGCGCCGTATCCGTAACGGCGCTCCCGGAGGAAGCGGATATACGCAAAGGAGTTCTATATGAGCAATCCCTCGAACCGCGCTTCGATGCGCGGGCAACTCACGCTGCGCGGCGTCGTCATCGGCGTCCTTGGCTGCGTGATCATCACGGCAAGCTCGGCCTACACCGCCCTCAAGATGGGCGCACTCCCCTGGCCGATCGTCTTCGCTGCCGTCATTTCGCTGTTCTTCCTTAAGCTCATGGGCAACGCCAGCCTCAACGAGGCCAACGTCACCCACACCATCATGTCCGCAGGCGCCATGGTCGCCGGCGGTCTGGCGTTTACCATCCCGGGCGCCTGGATGCTGGGCTATGCCGACCAGATCAGCTGGCTCGACATGTTTATCGTGGCACTCGCCGGCACTATCCTGGGCCTGCTGGCCACCGCGCTCATCCACCGTCACTTTATCGTGGATGCCGCGCTTGAGTTCCCCACCGGCAACGCCGCAGCTCAGACCCTGCGCGCAACCGAGGCCGGCGGCAAGACCGGCAAGCAGCTCTTTGGTTCCATGGCCATCGCCGGCATCTATAGCGTGCTGCGCGACGCCCTGGGCGTGGTGCCCAGCATGCTGTGCACGCTCAACATCCCCGGCGTGACCTTTGGCATCTACAACTCACCCATGCTGCTCTCCGTCGGCTTCCTCGTGGGCTTCGCCCCCGTCGCCTTCTGGTTTGCCGGCGCGCTGCTGGGCAACTTTGGCATCATCGTGGGTGGCACCGCTGCCGGTCTGTTCGACGTTGTGACTGCGCAGGGCATCGTCAAGTCCCTGGGCATGGGCCTCATGATGGGCTTTGGCGTCGCCGTCGTCCTCAAGGACATCCTGCCGCAGGTCGCCGGTATCGTCCGCGGTCTTGCCGCCGACAGCTCCACCGACACCGACGAGCAGTCGCTCATCTCGGGCTCCCTTAAGCTCGACGCCGGCATCATCGGCCTGGGCGCTGCCGCCATCGCCGTGATCATCGCCATCGTGCTTGACCTTGGCCCCGTTCCGGCCGTCATCGTGACGCTGTTCACCTTTGTCACCACCATCATGAGCGCACAGAGCTGCGGCCAGACGGGCATCGACCCCATGGAGATCTTTGGCCTCATCGTTATGCTCATCGTGGCTGCCTTTGCACAGATCGCTCAGGTCAAGCTGTTCTTTATCGCCGGCATCGTAGCCGTGGCGTGCGGCCTTGCGGGCGACGTCATGAACGACTTTAAGGCCGGCGCCGTGCTGGGCACCAACCCGCGCGCACAGTGGGTCGGCCAGGCCATCGGCGGCATCGTGGGCGCCCTGGTCGCCGCCGCCGTCATGGTCGCGCTCGTCACCGCCTATGGTCCGGACGCCTTCGGCCCCGACAAGAGCTTTGTGGCCGCGCAGGCAAGCGTGGTCGCCACCATGGTCTCGGGCATCCCGAGCGTGCCGTGGTTCGCAGGTGGCTTTATCGCCGGCATCATCATGTACTGGCTCGGCATTCCGGCCATGATGATCGGTCTGGGCGTGTACCTGCCGTTCTACATGTCACTCACGGCCTTCTTGGGCTCCTGCGTCAAGCTCGCCTACGACAAGTGGGCCGCACACCGCGACGCCGAGGCAGGCCTTTCGGACGAGGAGAAGGCTGCCAAGGATGCCGCCTTCCAGGAGCAGGGCCTGGTCGTTGCCAGCGGCCTGCTGGGCGGCGAGTCCATCGTCGGCGTTATCCTGGCGTTCATCTCCGTGGGATTGAGTCTGCTGGGCTAAACCCAACAACAACGTACCCGTGCAGAGCGCGGGGTCGGAGACCATCCGGCCCCGCGCTTTTTTGTATCTGCCGAAACCCTCGGCTTCAACCTCGTTTGACGCGCCCCCTTTACCTACTCGTCTAAGTTTCACGTCAAGATGACCACCCCGCCTGCCGCGGTGTAGAGTAGAGGCAGCGGGCGCGATGCATAGCCCGCGGCGAAGCGAGGTGAACATGAAACTCGATAACCAGCAGCTCAAGCGACTGCGCGAGCGCCATCACCGGCGCCACGGCATCCGCCCTGCCTATAGCGAGGTCATGGAGAACGCCGGCCGCTTCCTGAGGCGCGCATTCAACATTCGCGAGGGTCGCGCCCCCTATCACGTAATTCGTAAGCGCTTTGTAAACGGGGCGCGCCTGACCGGCTCGCACCTGTGCATCCTCATTATCGCCATGCTGATCGCGAGTGTCGGCCTCGATATCGATTCGGACATCGCCATTGTGGGCGCCATGCTCATCTGCCCGCTCATGGGCTCGGTCCTTGCCATGGCATACGGCATCGCCACGCTCGACCGCGAGATTACCGTCGAAGCCGTCGCGGGCTTGGCTCTACAGATGGTCCTTTGCCTGATCACGTCCACGCTGTATTTTAAGCTCTCGCCCCTTGGCACCACCACGGCCGCCATCATCGATAACTCGACACCCACCGTATGGGACCTTGCCGTCGCGCTCGCGGGCGGCTTTGCGGGCGGGCTGGGTAACTCGCGCGACCAGGAGCCTTCGACGCTCATTGCCGGCGTAGCCGTGGCGACCGCACTCATGCCGCCCCTGTGCGCGGCAGGTTACGGCATTGCCATCGCGAGCGGGTCGCTGTTCCTCTCGGCCCTCTACGAGTTTGGCATCAACGTCGTCTTTATCGCACTGGCGGCCGAAGCCGTATTGCTTCTTTTACGTGTACCGCTCAAGCGCGACCTCAACGGTGACGGCATTGTGACCGCCGAGGAAAATGCCGAGGTCGATGAGCTGTCGCACAAGGTGCGCCGCCGCATCATCGTGGGTACGGTGATCTTTGCCATCCCCTGCATCGTTATGACCGCGGGGTCCATTGGCTCGGCGCAGGCCGGCGTGCAGGACGGCTACGGCGTCACCGAAACCACGCGCGAACTTGCCGCGGTGCTGCCGGGCTTTAAGGATTACACCGTCGCCGTCGAGACTTCGGCTACCGAAGGCGAGGAAGAGGGCCTTGTCGAGCGTGAGGTTGTCGCTCACGTGACGACAAGCGAGGCACTCGGGGCGCACGACCGCCGCATTGCCCGCAAGCTCATCGACCTCAATGTGCCCGAACTCGGTCGCGTGGAGTTTGACGTGGAGTGATGCCGGCGCGGGATGTTGCAAAGCGCACATAGCAGCTCAGGGTATCGGCGCCAAAGGGGTCGACTTTGACAAACGGGGCAGTTTCGTCGCAGCCGTCTTCGCTACTCGATCCCATGTCGTCACCATCGAAGAATTCCATCGCTGCCGCTTCCTTCATATTCCAGGGCACTTGCCAAGCTCTGTCCAATTATGACTCGAAGCTTAACAAACGCCTCTTAAGGCTAGCTTAGGCTCGAGGCAGCCGGAGCTGTTAGTCGCAAGATGCACAGGGGACGCAGGAATGCGATGATCCGTTTTCCTCCGTCCCCGAGGGATCATTTTTTAGTACTTGAAGAAGCCCTCGCCCGAGCTTTCGCCCAGCTTGCCTTCGTCGAGCATTTTCTTGAGGACGGACGCCATGGCCTTAAAGTTGTAGGGCATCATCATCTTTTTGAGCAGTGGGCTCACCAGGCCCGGCACCTTCTGATACTGCATGACGATGTTGTAGGCCGTCTGGATACCCACCGTGTCGAATACGCGGAACGGGCCCTTGGGAGCGCCGGTGCCACGCGTCCACGCGAGGTCGATGCTCTTGGGATCGCTCACGCCCGAGACGTACAGATCAAGGCCCGAAAGCAGCCACGGTACCAACATGGAGTTGAGCAGATAGCCGTTCTTTTCCTTGTTGACGGGCAACGCCAGCATACGGATGTCGTTGGCAAAGTCGACGAGTTCATCGAAGTAGCGCTTGTCGGTCTGGTCCTGTGCCATGACCTCGGTCATGTTGTTCTTCCAGATAGAGTTGGCAAAGTGCAGCGACAGGTACTTCTCGGGGCGGCCGGTGTACTTGGCAAAGGTACTCGGCAGCAGCGTGGAGGAATTGGTCACGACGACGGTCTTTTGCGGGAGAACCGGGGCGAGCTTCTTGTAGAAGTCAATCTTTGCCTGGGTGTCCTCAGCCATAGACTCGATGACCAAATCGGCGTCGGCCACTGCCTTTGCAAGATC
Source organism: uncultured Collinsella sp. (assembly GCA_958435545.1). The sequence goes on along the minus strand of CAUBGU010000003.1, from coordinate 38,869 downwards.
GAGCTCCAGCTTGAGTGTGGAGTAGGCGCGCTCAACGGCGGCGAGTGCCACCTCTTTGTCGAAGGGCTTGCCGCTATCGGCGATACCGGAGCACCACTCGCCCGTGCCGTCCGCCATACCCTCGATTGCCGCGATGTACTCCTCGCGCACATGATCGATCTTGGGCTGGGTGCGGCCGATGCTGCCCTCGCCGCGCAGCCAAATCGTCACATCAAAGCCGCAGTAGGCAGCCTGAAAGGCAATCTGGCTTCCCAACACGCCGCCACCGGCAACACAAACGGTCTTGTAGCTCATGGAACGGTCCTCTCTTACGTAATTCCATAGATGTGTATTTATTCAACCGTAAGGATGACGCGCGATGGGGGGGGTGGGTTCTATAAACGGACGGTATTTTGCCGCGAACGGCTACACCTGTTCATTATTTCAAGGCTCCGAGGGCGATTTTTGGTGCCGCAGAAACGTCGTTTTCGGAAGTATGCGGCAAATTCTAGAACTCTCGAGCGCACCCCAGTTTTTCGCCAATAAAACCGCAGGTACAGAGCTTGGACATATCCGGTGTGCTCGGCCTATTCAGATTTTGCCGCATACTTCCGAAATCTAAGTTCGCAAAGGGTGATAGTCGGGGCGTTTACGCAACATATGTCCAGCAAAAACGGGTGATAGCCGGTACGGCCACCACCCGTTTGTCTCATATCCAGCCCATAGCAGACCGTCTACTTCTTAATGCCGCGTCCCAGGCGCTTGGCGACCGATGCAACGGCCTCCTCACTGGCCGGCCCGCAGCTCACGCAGCCGTCATGGGCACGCATCTGGCCAGTGACCTCGTCCATCGCGAGCGGCGCCACCTTCTCGAGCTTAAAGCCCTTACCGGCGCGCATGTTTTCCTTGGCCACGCTAATCATGAGCTTAATGCGGTTGAGCTGGTTGACCTCGGACGCACCGGGGTCGTAGTCCACCGCGACGATATTGCTCTCGGGGTGCTGACGGCGCAGCTCCTTGATCACGGCCTTGCCCACCACGTGATTGGGCAGGCACGCAAAGGGCTGCGTGCAGATGATGTTGGGCGCACCGTGATCGATCAGGTCGAGCATCTCGGCCGTGAGTAACCAGCCCTCGCCCATGTTGTTGCACACCGAAAGCACCGTGCGGGCCTTGTCGGCCATGGTGCCGATGCGCTCGGGCGCCTCGAAGCGGCGGGACTTCTCGAGCATCTCCTCCACCGGCGTGCGCATCCAGTCCACGAGCTTGATGAGCGCCTGCATACCAGCGCGCGTGGTAGCGGAGCTTCCCAACTCGTCCTTCTGCAGCTCGGCGTTGCTCATGGAGTACAGGAAGAAGTCGAGCAGGCCCGGCACCACGGCCTCGCAGCCCTCGCGCTCGATCACATCGACCACGTGGTTGTTAGCTGTGGGGTGGAACTTGACCAAGATCTCACCGACCACGCCCACGCGCGGCTTGGTGCCCTCGCCCACGAGCGGCATGGTGTCGAACGCGCGGATGGCCTCACGCGCAAGCTTGGTGTAGTTGTGCCTGTTGAACTTGGGCGCCAGCTTGCGGGCGCGCGCCATGTACTCCTCGTAGAGCGCGTTGGCGGCACCGGGCGTGGCCTCGTACGGGCGGCAGCGATAGAGCATCTGCATCATCACGTCGCCAAAGAGCACCGCGTACACGGCCTGCTTAAGCAGCGCCGGCGTAATCTTAAAGCCGGGGTTGTCCTCGCCGAGCGCCACGGCCGAAAGCGAGATCACCGGGATCTCGGGGTGACCGCTCTCACGCAGGGCCTTGCGGATGAGTGCGATGTAGTTCGTGGCACGGCAGCCGCCACCGGTCTGGCTGATAACCACGGCCGTCTTGGACAGGTCGTACCGACCGCTCTCGATGGCCTCCATAATCTGGCCCGTTACCAGAATCGACGGATAGCAGATGTCGTTGTTCACATAGCGCAGGCCGGCCTCGACGGCGTCGTGGTCGGTCGAGGGCAGCAGCTCCAGGTTGTAGCCGGCACCGCGGAACACCTCTTTGACCAGGTCAAAGTGAATCGGTGCCATCTGCGGGCACAGGATGGTATAGCCCTCGTCGCGCATCTGCTCGGTAAAGGGCACCTTGGGCCACGCGGTCGAAGCACTCTCGCGCTGCGCCTCGAACGTGTACTTGCGGCTCGCGAACGCGGGGGCATCCGTGGAAGGCGCCACCGGTGCGGCATCGCCCTGCTCGTAGGCCTCGCCCGCGGCCGTAGCCTCGGCCAAGCGCTCGGCCTCCTGGTCCTTGAGCGCTGCCATGAGCGAGCGAATACGGATACGCGCGGCGCCCAAGTTGGACACCTCGTCAATCTTGAGCACGGTGTAGATCTTACCGCTGGCCTCCAGGATTTCCTGCACTTGGTCGGTGGTCAGAGCGTCCAGACCGCAGCCGAAAGAGTTGAGCTGGATCAGGTCCAAATCGTTGCGCATCGTCACAAAACGGGCAACGGCGTACAGGCGGCTGTGGTACATCCACTGGTCGACGACGCGAATCGGACGCTCGGGCTTCACCAAGTGCGCAAGCGAATCCTCAGTAAAGACCGCAAAGCCAAAGCTCGAGATAAGCTCGGGCAGGGCGTGGTTGATCTCGGGGTCGTTATGGTAGGGACGACCGGCGAGCACGATGCCGTGACCGCCGTGGTCCTCGACCCACTTAAGAGCCTCCTCGCCCATGGTCTGGATGTCCTCATGGAAACGCGCATCGGCCTCAAAGGCAGCGTTGACGGCGGCATCGACCTCGGAGCGCGTGATCTTGGGTCCACGCACGCGACCGCGACCGGCTTGCGCATCGGCCACGCGGTCGACGGCGAGCACCTGGTACAGACGGCGCTTGAGCTCGGTCTTGTCGTGATACGGCACAAACGGGTACAGGAACTCGATGTTCTGCTCGCGGATCTCGTCGATGTTGAGCGCCAGCGCCGTGGGGTAGCTCATGACGATGGGGCAGTTATAGCAGTTGCCAGCCGTCGGATCCTCCTTGCGCTCCCAGCGCACGCACGGCATCCAGATAAAGTCGACGTCGCGGTCGATGAGGTTCATCACGTGGCCGTGGCTCATCTTGGCCGGATAGCACACGCTCTCGGACGGCATGGACTCGATGCCCGCCTGGTAGGTCTTCTTGCTCGACTGGTCGGACAGCTGCACGCTAAAGCCCAGGCGCGTAAAGAACGCGTGCCAGAAGGGGTAATTCTCGTACATGTTGAGCGCACGGGGGATGCCGACGGTGCCGCGCGGGGCCTCGTCGGGGCTCAGGACCTCGCGGTTAAAGAGCAGCTCGTTTTTCTTTTTGAAGAGGTTGGGGGCCTCGGTCTTTTGTTTTTTGTGGCCGGCACCCTTCTCGCAGCGGTTACCGGTAATGAAGCGCCTGCCGCCACCAAAGTCGTTGACGGTAAGCTGGCAGTTGTTAGAGCAACGGCCGCAGCGGACATGCTTTTGCGTCACGGTAAGGTGCGCGATGTCCTCGGCGGAAAGGATGGTCGAGATGCCGTCGGCGCCGGCGCGATCGCGAGCGAGCAGGGCCGCACCGTAGGCGCCCATGCAGCCGGCGATGTCGGGACGCACGGCATGAACGCCGGTGAGCTGCTCAAACGCGCGCAGCGTGGCATCGGACATAAAGGTGCCGCCCTGAACGATAACCTGGCTGCCGATCTCCTTGGGGTCGCGCAGCTTAATGACCTTGAACAGGGCATTCTTGATGACGGAATAGGACAGGCCGGCCGCGATGTCGCCCACCGTGGCGCCTTCCTTTTGCGCCTGCTTGACGCGCGAGTTCATAAAGACCGTGCAGCGGCTGCCCAGGTCGACGGGGGCCTTAGCATGGATGGCAGCATCGGCGAACGCGCGCACGTCCATGTTCATAGACACGGCGAAGCTCTCGATAAAGCTGCCGCAGCCCGACGAGCAAGCCTCGTTGAGCATGATGTGCTCGATGACGCCGTCCTTGACGCGCAGGCACTTCATGTCCTGTCCGCCAATGTCCAGAATGAACTCGACGCCGGGCAGGAACGCCTTGGCGCCGCGCAGGTGCGCGACGGTCTCGATCTCGCCGGAATCGGCCTTGAGGGCCTCAATGAGAAGCGCCTCACCGTAGCCCGTGGTGGTCACGTGGCCGATGGTACAGCCGGCAGGGATGTGGTTGTAGAAATCGGCCATGATGACCTTGGCCGTGCCCAGGATGTCGCCGTTGTTGTTGCCGTACCAGGTGTGCAACAGCTGGCCGTCCTCGCCCACGAGCGCGGCCTTCATGGTGGTGGAGCCGGCGTCGATGCCAATGAACACGCGGCCGGTGTAGCCTTCGAGCTTGCCCTTGGGGACGACTTCCTGGTCGTGGCGGGTTTTGAACTCGGCAAAGTCCTCGTCGGTGGCAAAGAGCGGATCCAGGCGCTCGACCTCGGCACCCTGTGTGTCGCCCAGGGCATCGATGGCCTCGATGAGCTGCGGGAACGTGCTGAGCTTATTGGACTCGTGCGCCATGGCGGCGCCGCTCGCCACAAACAGGTGGGCGTTTTGGGGCACGATACGGTGCTCCTCGTCCAGGTTGAGCGTGAGGTAGAAGCGGTGGCGCAGCTCGGAGAGGTACTGCAGCGGGCCGCCCAGGAAGGCGACGTTGCCGCGGATGGGACGGCCGCACGCCAGGCCCGAGATGGTCTGGGTCACGACAGCCTGGAAGATGGAGGCGGCCACGTCCTCGGGGCGGGCGCCCTCGTTGAGCAGCGGCTGGACGTCGGTCTTGGCAAAAACGCCGCAGCGGCTGGCAATGGGATAGATGGTGGTGGCGTTGGCCGCGAGTTCGTTAAGGCCGCTGGCGTCAGTGTGCAGCAGAGTGGCCATCTGGTCGATGAACGCGCCCGTGCCGCCGGCGCAGGTGCCGTTCATGCGCTGCTCAATGCCATTATCGAAGTAGATGATCTTGGCGTCCTCGCCGCCCAGCTCGATGGCGACATCGGTGGCCGGGATGAGGGTCTCGACGGCACGCTTGCTGGCGATAACCTCCTGGACAAACTCCAGGTCGAGCCACTGGGACAGCAGCAGGCCACCCGAGCCGGTAATGGCGCAGGTCATCTGGGCCGTCGGCAGCACGGTCACAGCGCCCTCGAACAGGGCGCGGGCGCAGGCACGGACGTCGGTGTGGTGGCGCTGGTACTTGGCGTAGACAATCTGGTTGTCGTCGTTGAGCACGGCGAGCTTAACGGTGGTGGAGCCCACGTCGATGCCCAGGTGCAGGTTGCCGTGGGCGTTGCCGGGGTTGAAGATCGCGCCTTCGGGGGCGTGGGCGGCGGCTACGGGCTCAGCGGCGGTGGCGGGCTCGCTAGTGACGGACGCTTCCCCCGCCGCGTTCTTGGCATCGGCGACAGCCTCGACAACTTTCTCAGCAGCCGCGGTCGCGGCCTTCTGCGCGGCATCCACCACGGTGGGCGCGGCCTCGCGTGCGGCGGCGACCATGCGGTCCTTGATGCCCTCGACGAGTTTGCTCATTGTCTCTCCTCTTAGTTGTTGGACTCGACGGTTGCGGCGGTGTCGGCCGCGTCCTCGAGCTGCAGGTTCAATAGCTTCAAGCCGTATTCCGGCACGTTGATATCGATGGGTTGGCCATATAGGTCGCCGGGACGCACAAAGGCGATAACCGTCATAATGCGCGCCATGGCCTCGGGCGATTCGGTGAGCCCACGCTCAAACCAGCGCTGAATCAGGCCGACCTCGGCACTCACGACGTAGGTAACGTAGTAGTCGAAGAACGTGCCCAGCGCCAAGCCCAAAATGCCCGTCTGTGCACGCGGCACCACGGCCTCGCGTGCGGTATCGATGATCTTTTTAATAAAGGCGGGGTCGCCGCCCGGGCCCAGCAGCGCACCAATTAAGTCGCGGTTGGCCGCAAGATAACGCAGCAGCTCAACCGAACCGGGCGCCGGCTCGAGCTCATCGATGTTGTGATAGAGATCAGGCAGCTGAGCTGCGGTGATGAGCTCAATGCGCTCACGGATCTCGGCCAGCAAGCCGTCCTCGATTTGATTGATAAAGTCAGGAATATCGCGGTAGTGCGAATAGAACGTTCGGCGCGTAAGACCGGCGCGCTCGGTGAGCGACGCGACGTTAATGCGCGAAAGGTCGCCGCTTTCGGCAAGCTCGCTGGCAAGCGCCTGGCGAAGGGCACGCTGCGAGCGAAGGGACCGGCGATCGCATTTCTCGAGCTGGGACAAGCGTCCTCCTTGTTACTCAGCCTGTGCGCTATTGCACAGTGCGAGTATTATTGCACACCGTGTGCACCAACACGTAAAGGCAATATTTTGGATGTGACAAAGGGCAGCCCCTTTGTCACATCGAGTCGTTGCTTGGTCCCGTTAATGGGACCAACAATCGCCGCACCCGTTGCATCATGCCGGTAACGATCGATAAGGAGGCCGACATGAGCAATCAGGCAAGCGACGGCATCACCGATGCCGGCAAAGACCTCGTCCTCAGCTGCATCAAAAGCCAAGAGCTGCGAGACCACATGCGCAAATACTTATACTGGCCAGCGCCGATCATCGCCGGCTCGCTGAAAACGCTTGACGAAAAGCGCGCCATGCTCGAGCAACTCCACAAAGAGGTTTCGCCGGAGCTGACCGAAGATATCGATTCGCATCTCGCCCAGCTCAACAGCGCGCTCGACATGCTCAACAACGTCGAGCGCGACCGTGGAATCCTCCTGCTATACGTCATGTTCTACAACGAGGAGGAGCGCGACGCCGACGCCCTTGACGGCCCCTTCCCCACCGCATCGTGGGACGCCGCACAAACGCTCATGAAGCACTACATCGAAGAGTATCCTGATGACGACTGGTCCGAATCGTACTGGAAGATCAATCTCTACACCTCGGAAGACCTGCACGAGCATCAAACGGCGCAGCCCTCTCTGTCGCTTGCGGCAACCAAGGACGGCGAGCTCATATTCCTCCGCGATCTGCGCAATCACCGCACTCGCAAATCGCATGTCGCAAGCGTCTGGCGAAACGATAGCAGGCGGTTCTGCGCGAACAACGAGCCTATCTACACGCCGTGGGTACCGGGCGACATCATCAAGATCGACGGCCGCCCCTTCGACCACGGGCCTCGCTTTGCCATTGTGCTCGAAAATGACTACGAGCACACGCTCCGTGGACAAATCTGGTGTGCAGGCCCCAGCAAATATCACGGCGTTAAGGAAGGATCGCTTTCATCCGGCACCTACAGCGACAGTCTCTTGGACCCCTTCATCCCATCTGCCCTCTACACCGCCGAGCGCTACACCGGTGACCTACCGGACGGCTGCGCTTTTATGCTCGAGCTTTCGCAGAAGCTGCACCACGATCCCGACTACGGCAAGCAATGGGCCGAGGGCTCGGTCGGACACGATTGCCTGCAGCCGCGCCGCAAGCCTGCCAGCCAAAGTGAGCTGGATATTCGTCCGGACATCTTCGAGTTTTTAGACTCGCACAGTATTAAGGAGCATCTTCAACGAATCGACTACGAGCTCACCACGCCCGTAGCGGCTTTCATCGTCAATTGCTCGCATAAAGCGACGCTGCAGCAAAAGCTCGAAGGCTGGCAAAAGATCATCGACACCATGCCCAATTGCGCCATGAGCCGCAGAAACGACACGTTCAACATCCCTGACTTTCATGCCTTTCTGCGCAATGTCATCAGGCAGGAGCAAAGAAAGCTCGCACACTTTAAAAGGACGGACGGCCAGAGTCTGTATTTCTTTGAGGACTACTCGTGGGACCGGCGCGACCGATGCGACCTTCTTTACGGCCCGTACAGCAGTTATCAAAAATGCTTCGATGCCATCTGGAGAGAATTCGAAGGCGACAATCCAAAGGCGATCAAGATCACTCGCCGCCCCATCGACCCGGACGAAGACCACTATGCCGACGACATGGTCTTACTCAATGCGAACGGCGAAGTAATGTCTTGCGATTACCGGTTCGAGGGTGAGTGGGACGAGGCGGGCACCGCGAGCGATTTCGAGGACATGTGGTTCGATATCCCAACGCCCTTCCATGCCGGAGACATCGTCTGCAACCTCCAACGCCCCGACGAGCCGATGGTGCTGTTTGACCTGCAAACTTGGGGATCCGAACGAGTCGACAAAGAGCTTGCTTCCTCCGTCTACAAAGAGCGCCTCGTTCAAAAGGCCGACAAGCTATTGCGCTGGCATCGATATGACGGCGACACCAGTGACATGTACGCCTACGGCTGCCAAGTCTCATCCGCCTTGCATTTCCCCTTCTACATTGGGGAGCCTGAGGGCTTTCTTTTGGACATCGACTATTACCACAAGCCGCTCAAGTCAGAGGAGCGAATCCTCTACGGCGTCAGGGCGTATGTCAGAGGTGACCTAGCGGTTGATTCGCTCGCCGCGATGGCCAGCGCATACGAGCTACAAGCACTGGCGGAGAAAAAGGCACGCGGCTTCGAGGATGCAGACAGCTGGCTCAAGGACCGCTACCCGGAGCTGTTCGATACGACGGCCGATCCCTTCTTAGAGGGAGGTTGCGCCAGTTACGCTTAGTTTTTGAAACGCCACTACCGATTGTCCAAAATGTCATTCGTGGGTAGAATAGTGTCGACGGCAGCCCAAGTTGTAGCTAGCTGGGCAGCGCCGTTGCTTGGATTAAGGGGTCAACGCCTTAGCGGCGGCGACCCCTTTTTCGTTGCATCGAACGTTGCTTGAGTGCCTCGGAAAGTCCGATGAGCGCCGTGAGGAGCGAGACCAAAGCGGTCAGGAGCTTCACGAAATTAATCAAATCGGCCATGGGCATCACCTCCCATCAAATGGAGGGCGCTGCCCGGCACATGGAACTGCCGCCAACGATACCGATTCTATCAAACCGCAGTTAGATATGCGAATGTTTGTTCGTGTTCAGCTTAGAAAAGCGGCCGTGCTATTCATCACAAGGGCAAGCATCATATTCTGCATGGCAATCCTTTCAACACGCAGTCACCCATGCACCAGTGGCGTTTCCAAAAATATGTTTGACGCGAGATTCATATCAGACCCGTTAATGGGACCACAAAGCACAACCTCTGATGGATGCTAACGGCAACGACCGAATTGGAGGTTGCTATGGACATCTTGGATTTCGTCGACTCCCGGGACATTCGGGAGCACCTGCGCAGTATCGACTTCCAGCCCAGCACCATCGAGGCCGCCTATCTGGTTTGGTTTTCGAAGACCGCCACGCTCGATCAGAAATGCGAAGCTTGGCAGGAGATCGCCCGAACCATGCCCAATTGTTCGCTGGAGGCAACCCATGCCGGTCTTGGAAGGCCGGCCATCCCCGATTTCCATGCTTTTTTGCGCTGGACAATCGATTACAACAAGCGGTGCGTCGATGCGTTTGCGAGTGGTACGGGCTACGTTTATCAGTATGAAGAGGAGATTGTGCCCGACGGGCAACTTTGTGGGGCCTTCGGCGCGCCATTCAGCTGTTATGAGAAATGTGCCGAGGCGTTGCGCGGTGATGATGAACTGGCGAGCCGTCCAGAGGCACGCGTACGCATCACCCGGTGCCCGCTCGATGCCGACGAAGAACATCACCGGGAAGATTGGCTCATGGTAAACAGCAAAGGCGAGGCCCTTGCCGTATATTGCCCTTCAGCCGGCCCCGTTGAGAACGATTGGGAGATCGCATTCGAGTTCATCTGGGTCGATATCCCCACGCCGTTCCACACCGGCGATATCGTCTGGACGCCGCAAGGCAGTGCCCGTGAGCCGTTCACGTTGTTCGATCTGCCCACGTGGGACCGGACAAAGCTTGAGGCAGAGCTTCGGCAGGCAGACCGTTCTGACGAATGGCTTGATCATGTGCAGCAGCGCCTCGAGCACTATCGCCATGCAGGGGATATCAGCAACATGCGTGCCACTGGTTGCTCGATTACCTACAACGAGACGTTTCCCCTCTACATCGGCGAGCCAGACCCGCTTTACCTGAATCTTGAGTACTATCGCAAACCACTCGAAGACGAGCAGCGAATTTTAATCGCCGCCCAGGCCTACCTGCGCGGCGACCTGTATGTCGACTCACTCATCGCGTTTATCGACACCATAAGGATGGAGTCCAAGGCAAAGCGCAACCTGGAAGAGCTACGTCTAGATCAGGCACCGCTCAAGGAGAAGTATCCGCAGCTATTTGATTAGAGCCGCCATGTCCGAATCTACGAGAAGCCACACCGGCAACCCGGAGACTATCGTACACGAAGAAATAATCAACCTGATCGACTCTCCGGAGCTGCAAGAGCATTTGCTGCATAATCCGCAGCTACTGAGTGGCGATCATTACGCGCAAATCATCGGTGGCGCGTCGATAGAAATCAACCGCAAACGGGAGATGCTCAGCAGGCTGGTTGCTGCCGAGCGCGGCTCGTCAAACGAAACCTTTGATTGGTACGGACCAGAAATTTGTATCGACTACATCGATGACTGCCTGAACGCGCTAAAGGCCGTCGACGGAAACAGGAAAGTGCTGCTTATTAGCGAAATTAGCTTTGTCGACAACGAAGTGGGATCCGCCATCACGCATGGCCCCTTCCCCGTAGCATCGTGGCAGGCCGCCCTTGCAGCAATGAAGGCATACGCAGACAAGTGGAGCGAAATGACAGACTTATCGTCCTCATACTGGATGATCGAGCTGTTCAACCTTGCCAACGACCCGAGCTGTTCATATCCATACGACGGCTTTCTACAGCCAGACTACACTTACTACGCAAACGCCTCCGGCGAAATCCAATACCTCTGTAGGGAGGAAGAGGGCGAATGCGGCGAAGCACTCGATTGCATTGTGGGTGGAATCTTTGGCCCGTGGTTCAAGGGGGCGTATGTCGGCCTGCCCACGCCGTACAAAAAGGGTGACATTCTTGAGATCGACTGCCGACCATGGACGCCAGGACCTTGCTATTGCCTGGTAGCAAACTCGAAATTGGATTGTCTGTATCTTGATGGCAATGGGCAGATCAGCTGTGGATCAATCCCCTACGGCAGCTGCTTTGCCGGATGGGTACATACGAACTTGATGCTGTCGCCCGTGTTCAGGGCGAAGAAAGTAACGCAGCCCCTGCCGGAAGCATGCGTGACCTTGCAAGCAATCGGGCTGAACCGGATAGACGACTTGCTAGAAGCGTGCGCCGACAACAAAGAGAAAGAGCCGATTTGGCTAGACATATATCGGCATCGCACTCGATAACGGAAGCTGGATGCATATCGGTACTCGAGGGGACGATCAACAGATGCGGCGGATTCAATCGAGATGAACGTCGACGCGGCGGCAACGCAGACTTTTCCGAATAGCGATCTTAACGATGACATTTGACCATCCCACCGCTCATCCGCCTAGATTGTCCGCACACCTTTGTTGCTCAACTATTTCACAAAGCCCACGTTCTAGTATTTGTTGTTAAAGCGGCCGCTAAAGACGGGAGCAAAATGGACACCGAAACGAAGTTCACATGGGTCGATACCTACACGGCAATCGCTCGAAAATTGCTGACTATGCGAAACGACGAAGAAACCCTTCTCGAAATCTGCAAGAACAATGCAAATACTGGAGACACAAACAGAATGGATCCATTCACGTTCATGTCTCTGTTCAACAGATCGATAAGCTACGATAGCCGCACCAAGGTAATCGAAAGCATTTTTGCCCGCCTCGATATTCACGGCGCAATTCCCACTGACTATGCCGGTGTACCCACCTCAAATAACAGGCGCTGGCGTTACATGGACGGAATAGACTCAAGCATTGAGGAGAAATGGGATTTCTTCGAAGAGGCAATGGCATACTCACCAGAAGACGAAGATCACGTCCAGTTCATCAATTTGTTCGATCGAGTATTGGCCCAAAAGAATATCGGCTTTGCAAACCTCTCCATGGCATTGTTCTGGTGCAGGCCCGACACGTTCATGCCTTTTGATCAACTAAGCAGAAATTATCTCGAAAGTGCTTACGGCATATTAGTAACGTCATCCAAACAAAATGGGACCGGTTATTTAGAGCTCCTTAACAAGGTGGGCCATCTGGGTAGGCCCCTTTACGAGATTTCGGCTGAAGCGTTTGACCATAAAGCCCCGAAGCGAGACGCTACATCTAATCCTGCCGAAGATTCAGAATTGCCTACGGACTCCAACGCCTCGCCAAGCAAAGACGGCAGCGCATACACTGACGACGACTTTTTAAATGACGTCTATCTTGACGCAAATGATCTCTCACAGCTCAAACGACTCCTTAAGGCAAAGCGAAATCTTATCCTCGACGGTGCTCCAGGAACAGGGAAGACGTTTTGCGCAAAAAGACTCGCTTGGAGCTTCATGGGCAAGCGAGACAACTCCAAGATAGAAACCGTTCAATTCCACCAAGGGACAACCTATGAGGACTTCGTCATTGGATACCGTCCAAATGATGCAGGCGGATTCGATATCAAAGCGGGCGTCTTCACCTCATTCTGTCAAAAAGCGGCAAGCGATCCCGACAGTGACTACTTCTTCCTAATCGACGAGATCAATCGAGCGAATATCTCAAAGGTGTTTGGAGAACTCTTGAGCCTTATAGAAGCCGGACATCGCGGCAATCCCACCAGTCTCGCTATCGATGGAAGGCCCTTTTTCGTACCAGACAATGTCTTCATTATCGGCACCATGAACACCGCTGATCGTAGCATTGCCCTTATCGACTATGCACTTCGCAGAAGGTTCGCTTTCTTTCGCATGACCCCAGCTCTCAATAACACCTCTTTCCTCAAAGATGCATCGAAATGTGCCGACAAAAGAATGCCCTCTCTCGTCAATGCGGTACGCTCGGTAAACATCGACATTGCCTCCGACCCCGCGCTCGGTGAAGGGTACGAGATTGGACATAGTTACCTCTGTCGCTCCGGCAAAGGGTGTGTTGACGACATCGTTAAATACGAACTCAACCCACTCATCCGTGAATATTGGTTCGATGATCGAGCCAAAGCGGATGCGGCAATAAGCGTCCTCGAAGGTGCCGTCAATGCCCAGAGCTGAAGAAAAGGTCATCGTTCGAAACATCTACTACATGATGGCCTATGCCTTCAAAGCCCTTGGTCTCGATGAATATGCGTCTATCGAGACCGAGGAGTTTGAGCACGTCGAAGACCTACTTGCGGCCATCCTCTCAATCGGCATCTCATCACGACTCAAACGTGGTCTGGAGCACGGTTATGCCGAGGTTTCCGAGGACTTTCTTGGTATTCGCGGGAAAATCGATATGGCTGGGACATCACAGCTGCGCTCCGCTGGGCGCCGAAGCATTAGGTGTACCAGCGACGAATGGACAGTCAATACTCAGATGAACAGGGTGCTTAAATGCGCAGTGGGCACCCTCGTTCGCTCTGGCGCAGTCGGCACCGAACGGAAAAACCTACTTAGAAGTTATTATCGGCAGCTCGATTCTATCGACAATATTCGACCTTCCTCTATCGACTGGGGAAGGCTCTCCTTTCACGGAGGAAACCGCGGTTATCGCCTTCTTATGGGAGTCTGTCATGCCGTAATTGAGAATAGCCTGCCGACACTTTATTCAGGTGATACCGCTTTTGGCAAATGGCGGGACAATCAGAAACTCTCCGCTCTCTTTGAACATTTTGTACTGGAGTATTATCGCGCCGAGCATCCCGATCTTAGGGCATCTGCCCATCGAGTGGCATCAGGATCGGACAACGCTCCAAAGATATTGCCGGCATTACTGACAGACGTCACTCTTGAAGGCCCCGGTCGAACCCTCATCATTGACTGCAAATGTTACGGGACTATTCTTCACCAGCACATGGAATCCGAAATTCTATCCCCAGCCCATCGCAATCAAATCTATTCCTACGTTGCCCATGAATCATGGTCGCGAAAAACAGGGGCGGTCGAGGGCATGCTTCTTTACGCTCTCACTGATAACGCGAGGTCAATGTGCGAAAGCTGGGATGAAACCGGCTATCGCTTCCACTGTCGGACACTCGATCTTGACACAGAGTTTTTAGGTATTCGCAAGCAACTCGATGACATCGCAGCTTTAGTCGAAGAATAGATGGCTGCTCGCTCATCATACCAAGCGGGGCGAGCAGCCTTATTGTTGCGCGCCGTTAAAGTAAGCCCCTCATGGCATGCCAGCGAGCATGTGAAATAAATATCTCTTGAAAACGGCCCGTGGTGCAGATGCGTCACGGGCCGGACTATTGTTTTCGGCTATGGACCTAGCCGAAAACTCACATGTAGATGGGATTTTCACCATCGGAACTCATGCGGCCCAGGGCATCTGCATTGCAGTGGGTCTCGGCGAATGCTGCTTCGTCCTCCCAGCCCTCTGCTGCAAAGCAACCTGCTAAGATCGCCGCCGTCGGGCTGAGCATGTTTCGCAGGTCGCGCAGGATTGCATTTACCGGACGGTTGTCGTCGAGCATTTCGAGTCCGTCGATTACGACTACGACGTCCTTTAGCACTGCCCTGTTCCACATTTGGTCGCCGAGCAACCAGCTCGTTAAAAGGTCCATGGTCATGTTGTCTTCGACAAAGATGCCCAAGTTGCGCTGCTTGAGGCGCATCGTTGCGCGGATTGCCTCAACCTGTTGCTCCTTAAGATCCGCCGGCAGCTTGACGCCCATCTCGGCACGAATAAGCCGGGCAATCGCATCCTCTTCACGCTCCCGAATCGGCACGTAAAGCACGGCGCACTGCTCACTCAGGCGCAGCACCGCGTGTGCCAGCACGTTCGAAACTTCTTCATGCGCGCCGCCAATCACGCTGAGCTTGCCCAACCCAATGCCGCCACCTAGGGCATCATCGACCGGCATACCGGTCTTCAACACACAAGGAGTTTCGAAAAGCGACGTCTCCATACCACGGTCGAGTCCAGAAGCCAGTCGATTGCGAAACCCGCTGAGGTCAAAGCCCTCGTCATCACGCTCTCCACGATTCCCGCCACACCGATTCGCGGACGGCGGCATCACGCCCGGGAAGCTCACCATCTCGCCCATGCTCACAGTGCGTCCAATTCGGTCGTCCCTGGAGTCCATCTTTCGCCTCATCGCAACCCTCCTAACGCCTACCGCGCTTACCAGTAGCCTTAAAATTCCAAATCGGCTTGAGTCGGTGAATGACATCAACCGTCGGGTCCATGAGCCTCAGTACATCATCCGCAGGCTTATACGCTTCGGGCGACTCATCGAGCGTCGTCTCGCATGCGCTCGGACAGTAGATGCCGGCATCGCACATCTCGTTAACGAACGACCTGGTATCGAGCGTTTGGAACGCTTTTGTGCGGCTCATCGTACGACCCGTCCCATGCGGCGCCGAGCAGTTCCAGTCCTCGTTTCCCTTGCCGCGCGCAATAACGGCACCGTCGCGCATGTTGAACGGAATCAGCACCATCTCGCCTGCATGAGCGCTAATGGCGCCCTTGCGAATCATGCCGCCTTCCGAGATGTAGTTGTGCATGGTGGTAAAGCCGTCTCCGTCGAGTCGAATTCCCGTACGCTCAACAATCTGTGCGACAATCGCCTTGCGGTTCTGATTCGAGAAGCGTTGGCAGTTATGCATATCGACGAGATACTCGGCAGAAAGATCTCCCACGAGATACTTAAGCTCGTCGGGGATATCTGCCGTGCACGTCTTCTGCGCCAGCGCCTGATGGTGCTCCGCCGTCTGCTTGCCCATGTTACGCGAGCCGGTATGCACGACCAGATATTGGCACCCATTCTCGTCCTCGTCGAGTTCAATGAAGTGGTTACCGCCGCCCAGCGTGCCCATGGAGCGCTCAACCTTGCGCTTGTCCTGAAGCCAATCACGCGACTCCATGTCAAAAGCCGCAAGTACGCAGGCAGGATCGCGATGAAGGCTAAAGCCCGTGGGCACCGCGCGCTTCACATCGCGATTGAACTGAATGAGGTCATCGCGCGCAATAGTCTCTGCAAGCGGTACGCAGTACATACCGCATCCGATGTCGACGCCCACCAAATTAGGAATCACCTTGTCGCCCAAGTTTGCCGTAAAGCCAATCACGCAGCCCTTGCCCTTATGGGCATCGGGCATGATGCGGATCTTGGCGCCTTCAAACGCCGGGCAGCTGGAAATCTCCTCGATCTGCTCTTTGGTTGAATCCTCAAGATTCTCGGCAAAGACTTTGATGTCTGCCATCGCATTTCTCCTGTTCTGATCCTTGTAAACCGGAACCGGCCCCAAACCAATAGAGTGCATGTCACACCAGCCAGCCAAACCGCCGATTTCCGTTTAACCACCTTTCGCCCTATTCGGACCCTTATTGCTGCGAATACTACGGGCAGACGGGCTACAATGAGTCCCAATAACGGGTCTTGTTTTGCATCTCCGGTTGTTACCCTGCCGGCGAAAGGAGACAACGTGGCGAACAGACCAAATCAAAAGCTCAGGCTTCTGTTCCTGCTTAAAACCTTGATGGAAAAGACCGACAGCACGCACGGGCTCACGACGCAGCAGATCATCGAGGAGCTTGCCTATCACGATCTCGAGGCCGAACGAAAGGCCATCTATCGCGACCTGCAAACGCTTCGCGACTTCGGGCTCGACATCGACCAGCGCGGTGGCAAGGAATGGGCGTTGGTCTCACGCCCGCTCGACCTGCAAGAACTCATCATGCTTGTTGACGCCGTGCAGAGTTCGCCGTTTTTGACCGATGAGCTGACCGACCACCTCATCGGCAAACTACAGAGCCTCGCCAGCCTGGACGAACGCGAGCTGATGCACAAGCGCGTCGACGTGCCTTCGCGCGTGAAGATGCAAAACTCCGATGCCCTGCTCAACATCGACTTGATTCAGCAGGCTATGCGCGAAAAGCGCATGATCCGCTTCCGCTACTTCCACTACAACGCCGCCAAGCAAAAGGCCTTCAACCATGGCGGAAAGACCTACGAGCTCACACCCGTGCGCCTTATCTACTCCGACGAACTCTATTACATGATTGGGTTTAGAGATAAATGGGCCAACGCCGGCTCGGGCCATCAGCCGTTCACGCCTTATCGCGTCGATCGTATGCTCGACGTTGCGGTGTCCGAAGAGTCCGCGACCAAAGATCCGCGCATTGCCGGCTATGTGCTCGAAGATCACGTCTCTCCATCATTCGGCGTATTTGCAGCCAATAAGACCACCGTGGTGCTGGAACTCGATGACCGTGCGATGAATCCGCTCATCGACAAGTTCGGACTGGACGCCGTTGTGTTTGAGAACCAAGACGGGCGTCTGCTGGCAACCGTCAAAGCTCCGCTGTCACCGCAGTTCTTTGGCTGGCTGCTGCAACTCAGCACGTTCATTAAGATCGTTCAGCCCCAAAGCGCCATCGATACGTATCTCAAATATCTCGACGACACTCGGGCACTTTACCAGGAAGACAGGTAATATTTCATGGCTACAACCCCTAAATTCGATGAATCGTTTAAGAACCTGAACCCCGAACAGCGCGAGGCCGTCGAATGCCTAGATGGCCCGCTGCTCGTCATTGCCGGTCCCGGCACCGGCAAGACGCAGCTACTGAGCCTGCGCGCGGCGAACATCCTGGCCAAGTGCGATGTCGCCCCGCGCAACATCCTCTGCCTTACCTATACCGAGGCGGGCGCGGAAGCCATGCGCAAACGCCTGATTGAGCTCATTGGGCGCGACGCCTACGGCATCGAAGTCAGCACGTTTCACGGATTTGCAAGCAGCATCAGGTCGCGCTATCCCGAGTACTTCACGCGCCCTTCGACCGACACGCTTGTTACCAGCCTGCACCAGCAGGAGATTTTTGACCGCCTGCTCAAATCGCTTCCCTTTGGGTCGTCACTGGGCGGAGGGTCGCCCGATATGCCCGCGCAAAACATCGGCAAGATGATTGGCTTTGTCTCCAAGATCAAACGCAGTGGCCTGGACTACGACACGCTGGGCGCCATCGCGCAGCAGAATATCGACGCCGCCGCCTGGCTTACCGAGCATTCCGAGCTGCTTACGCTCGCCTGCGAAAGGGCAAGCGCCGCGTTGGCCGAACGCTTTGAGGAAGAGGTCGAGCGTGCCTGCGGCATGGCGCCCACATCGCTCACCCGCCCGATCGACTGTCCCGCCGGTACGTACGTGCCGTACATTCTTGAGTTGCGCGACGCCGTTCGCCGCACCGAACTTATTGACGAGAAGGGAAAGTCGTCGGGATACACCAAGGTGCGCGATGCCTTCTTTGGAGGCAGCAACTCTCAGGGGCGCACGTTTAAGATTGCCGAGCAGAGCGAGCGACTTAAGACCGCTTGCAACGTCGCGCGTCGCTACCAGAGCGAGCTCGACCAGCACCATCTCTACGATTACGACGATATGATCGGCGATTTTGTCGACGCCGTCGAACACAATGACGCGTTGCGCCAAGTGCTCCAGGACACCTATACCTATATCCAAGTTGACGAGTTCCAGGACACCAATGGTGCCCAGATGCGCATCATCGAGCTGCTCTGCGACGGCGTTGATGTGCCCAATATCATGGCCGTTGGCGATGACGATCAGGCCATCATGCGCTTTCAGGGCGCCACGATCGAATGTGCCAACCAGTTTGCGGCCGAGTTTTCGCCCCGGAGCATCGTGCTCAAGACCAACTATCGCTCCACGCCCGCCATCGTTGAGCTTGGTCAAGCTATCGCACGCCAAATTGAATATCGCCTCGACGCCAGCTCGAATAAGTCAATCGAAGCCTCCAAGCCTCAGGGTGATCAGGTCGGCTTTAGCGAGAACGTCTACGCCGGCAAAGCTGAAGAATACGCCGCTGTCGCTGCGAGTATTAGGCAGCGGCTTGATGATCACTATCTCGATGAATGCGAAGATCCCAATGAAGGAATTGCAGTCATCTCTGCCAAACACGCCGCCTTGCGCTCGCTGATTCCCTTCCTCGTTAAGGAGAAGGTACCTTTTTCGTATCGCGAGCGGCAGAATCTCTTTGCTTCCGAGCGTATGCAGACGATGCTGGCACTGTTGCGCTGCGTTACCGCGCTTGCTCGCGGGCAGAAGGAGCTCGCCAGCAGCTATCTTCCGCAGATTGTCTGTGCCGCCGAGCTGGGCGGCGACCATCCATCGTCCGTGACGTTTGCGCTCAGCGCCAAGCGCGAACATCGCGGCGACTGGATGGCCGCCATGTGCGAGAGTAATAGCGCCCGCGTCAAAGAGCTGTACGACGACCTTATGCAGTGGGCGGCCGAGGCCGGCGCCTCCCCGGTCAGAGCGTTGCTCTTTAAGATTGCCAAACGCAGCCTTGACTATTATCAGGATCATAAAAAACAGGATCCGCTGGGCGCCGCCGAATTCAATGCCGGCATCCGCGCCCTACTCGCCTTTGCCGAGGGTGAAATGGGCGACGCGCGCCGCATGGGACGCACGCTTCGCCTGCCCGATATTGTCGACAAACTCGACGCCGCGCAAAAGTTTGGCGTGAGCATCGACGCATCGATCGATCTTGGCACACCGGGAGCCGTTCGCCTTACTAGCGCTCACAGTTCGAAAGGTCTGCAGTTCGATTGCGTCTACCTGCTCGACGCCGACGACTCCACCTGGCACAAAGGTGCTGGCGGCATGAGCTTGTACCCGTCCAACCTGCTTATTCGCGACGAAAAGGATGACGACGATGCGCGCCGTCTGCTGTTTGTAGCCATCACACGCGCTAAGCGACACCTCGAGCTGTACCGCGCCGGCGGATCGGCGCTGCAGGAGCTCACGGGGCTTATCGACTCTTGCGAGGTTTCTGCTGAAGCGGACCAGCTCAGTGCCGCCATCGAAACCGAATGGCGCGACAACTACGTGTTTGATACGCCCGAGCTCCGTGCGCTTTTGGATCCTCACACCGACGTAAAACACCTCTCTGCCACGGCACTCAACAACTTTGTGACGTACGAGCCTGGATGCGCAAATAGCCAGCACTTCCCCGAGAAGCAGATTGTGCGCCTGCCCACGGCGCCCACGATTCAAACCGAATTCGGCACTATCGTTCACGCGATGTTCGAAGAAATCGTTAATCGAATGACAACCGATGGCGCGGCGGCAATTGAGACAATTGAGGCCGAGTATCACCAGCAGATTTCGTGGCTCGATTTTGCCCCCGAGGACGTCCGCCGTTATTCGGAGCGTTTTGAACGCATTTGTCGTGCATTCGTCCCTTGGCTTGTTGAGCATGTACGCGACTACCGTTGCATCACGGAAGCGAACATGCAGTGTCTAACTGCCGGTGGAACTCCACTCTTTGGTTTTCTTGACCTGCTCCTCGTTGACGATGCAGCTAAGACGGTGCAGATCGTCGACTACAAGACTGGCTTTGGCAAAGAAATCCCTGCAGGCTACCATCGTCAGCTCAAGTTTTACAAACTGCTGGTCGAAGCGTCACCCGAGTTTTATGGCTACACCGTCACCTCCATGGGCGACTACTATGTAGAACCTGACAAGACGACGGGCGAGCTCCGTCCGCCGTTCGCGACAACCGCCAACGCCGTTGACATTGCCGAACTCGAGCAGCTCATCGATGCCACATGGGCTCGCATTGAACACGGTGCTTGGGATACCAGCGCTTTTGAGCAGAGCGATGCCTATGAGCTTGCCATCGAGGAGCAGAAGGGCTGCCGCAAAAAAGCCGATAAGACCGAGGTCATGCAGCGCGCCTACGAGCACTGGCTAATTGAGAACTCTAGAATGTGACAAAGGGGCTGTCCCTTTGTCACATTATTCGATGACGGTGCGAGAGTTTTGCTTGAGCATGGTGGCGAGCATGTGTTTGGGGACGGCGTGGACCATGCAGCTGCCGATGGTCGCGCTCGCGGCGGCCTTGGCGGCATCGCTTGCGTTTTTGGTCACGTAGCTGTGGCGGAAACGCTTGAGCATGGCAATGTCGTTGCCGCCGTCGCCGTAGACCGCGACCTCGTCCTCGGCAATACCGTAATAGCCCGCCAGCCACGCCACGCTCTCGCCCTTGTTGCACGCCACGTCCGTGATCTCGAACATCACTGGATCGAACGGCGCGTTGACCACGCGGTCCGATCGCTCGGCCAAATATGCCTTAAGGTCGCGCTCCAGCTCGGGCGAGGTCACGCGGCAGTTGATCTTGCACACATCGTGGCGCAGAATGTCACCGATCGACTGGTCGAAGTATTGTTCCTCGTGGTACCCGCCACGCGCACGCATGCCGCGCATCACGATGCGCTTGATGGGGCTGTCCTTTTTAAAGCCCGCCTGATGCATCTCGAACGAACCGCTCGAAAACATGCCATCGGGCGTGGAGCAGTCAAAACAGATATCCGGAAACTCCTTGAGCAGCTCCTCGGTAATCTGCGGGTCGATGGTCCAGGTTTTGAGTACCTCGCCATGGCTGTCGCGCACGATGGAGCCGTTAGAGCAGCAGGCATCGAGCGCCAGCCCCGTAAAACCATGCTCGCCGATTGGTAACGTCGAGCGTCCGGTCGCGGGAACCACATGCAGACCAGCCTCGGTCAGCTCACGAATGGCACGGCGGATGGTCCCGTCTGCCTCGTGCAGGGCGTTCAGCAGCGTTCCGTCTAAGTCACTCGCAAACATCTTGATCATGGGCATGCCTCTCCTTCGTCTGCACGTTATTGTAGACGAAGGAGAGGAATGCCCAAACAATGCCGTCCCGGCGCGGCGTACCACCGCCTCCACAAATTCACGGTGCCCCAGCGCGTTAAGACAATCGCCACAAGCGATTTTTCAGCCGATAAAACAGCGCCGTCGTCAACGTCAGCACCGCCAGCATGCCTGCGAATACAATCGCCGGTGTCCATCGATCATATGCAACCCCGTACGTCAATTGGCCGATAGGTGTTGCGCAGGAAAGCGTCATATAAACGAGTGCCAGCACTTTTCCGCAGAATTCCTTTGGCACTGACCGCTGAACAAATGAAACGATTTCGACCGATGTAATGCTTGCCCACGCCATGACCCATGCCGAGCCGGCCGCAAGCGCGGCAAACGACAATTCATCAGGACCGCTCAGTAGCATGACAATAATCGGTACGACTCCAAAACAGATCATCGCAACATATCGACATATGCCCTTGAAAGAAAAACGATGCGGCCAAATACCGACCAAACCACTGCCGACAAGACCACCTAAGCCCATAGCCACCTCAATAATCCCAACAAAGGATGACTGCATTCCGAGATGCTTTGCAACAATAACGGGAGCGCCAATCGTTAGCCCAACCAACGCAAGGTTCAAAACTGCCGCAAGCAAAATCACAGCAACCAATGATGCATTTTGCAACAGATACCGAATCGATTCCCGAAAATCGTTTCGGCATGTCGTACGAGTCGCGCCGTCTCCCATCGTTTCAGATGAGGCATTTTGCTTGAGTGCGCCCCCGAACAGCAGGGCTGAAATCGTAAACGTCAACGCCGCGGTTTCGCATAGAGTATCGATACCAAAGCACCCATAGACTGCCGTCCCGACTACAGGCCCCAAGATATTGCTCATCATGATTATCTGCGAGACCAACGCAGTGGCACGCTCAACCTTTTCTTGGCCCGTCATGCGCACCGTCTCAATTTGAAGCATCGGTTTCAGCAGCGATTGGATGCCATATTGGACGCAAAGCATTGCTACCACGACAACGGCAAGAGGCAGCGAACGCTTCATGGGGATAAACAACAGTGATGCAGCCATCAGAACAATGCCGAGTACCACAAGAACCCCGCGATGTCTTCCCCGATCCGCCAAAATCCCGCCAACCGGAGTCGCGAGCACGCCCGGTATGAACGCTATCGCCGCGACGGCGCCATATAACGTTGACGAGCCGCTGCAATCGAACAAGTAAAGCGGACACGCAAAGCACAGTGCCGACAGCATCGAATACGCACACAGCTGTGCAACAAGAAGGCCAAATAGCCTGATAGATCGCACTGTTTTTTGCGTCAAGGAGACGCTACTCCTCCGCATTCCAGCCATAAGCCTACCCCTATACATACCGTTAGTATGTATTTAATGACTTGAAAAGGGCAGCCGGAGCCGCCCTCTCAAATCTATTACATACCGTCGGTATCTATATTACCACCCGGCGCGGTCCCATACGTCCCAAATCTGCGCCGTTGTCTGAAGCACTTCTTCCCCCAAATCGAGTCCCACCGCGGCAGCCATCTGCGCCAAACATTGAGCGCGAGCGAGCATTCGATCCTTGGTCTCAAGCGGACGGAACAGCGGCAGCAGCCAAAGATTCGCCAACAACGATACGGCCTCCGCCGCTTCACGCGGGCATTCGCACGCAATGGAGCCGTCGGCGATGCCCTCCTCGATCACTGACAAGAGATAGCCATCGGTCGACTCGTCAAACGAGCCCTGGTACTGCATCGCCAGCAGACGCGAGCTTTTCACCGGATCTGCCGCAGGATGTATGCGTGCCCATAGCTCAATTTGCGGAACAACGGACTCGGGAGCGTACAGCCGCTTGAGCTTTTGGGCTCCGGTCATATTACCGATACCAAGCATTGAGCGACGGTGCTCAACAATCGGAGCCATCGCCCGATCAAACGAGGCGTTGAAAATCTCTTCTTTGCTCTTGAAGTGATGATAGACAGCGCCCTTGGTCATGCCATCGAGACGGTCAACGATATCTTGAATGCTCGTCCCCTCATAACCCTGTGCACAGAATAGCTCCAGTGCCGCGTCGAGAATCTTCGCGACCGTCTCCTCGGGATATTTATTGCGACCCATAATCCGCCCATCCGCAACGCAAGTCTTGTGCCTCATTGCAGCATTTTAACGTTGCGGATGGCAGGCGGTCGATTCTATACCGCGGCGGGGCCGTGTTCGCCGGTGCGAATGCGGATGACCTCCTCGACCGGCTCGACCCAAATCTTACCGTCTCCAACGGCACCGGTGCGAGCAGCGTTGCAGATGATGTCGACAATGCCGTCAACGTGCTCGTCGGCACAGATAAGGGTGAACTGTACCTTGGGAATCGTGTTGACGAGCAACTCGTTGCCGCGCACGTATTCCTTCCAGCCATGCTGTGCGCCGCAGCCCTGCACCTGGTTGATGGTCATACCGCGAACATCAGCAGCAAACAGCGCATCTTTGAGAACCTCAAGCTTTTCCTGGCGCACAATAGCCGTAATTTTCTTCATAGTGAATTCCTCTCTTCAATAAAAGAAATGAATTGTCCTTCACATGGCACGGGTTTTCCAGGTGCCCGAGATTGCCCCGAAAGAGGAGCGCCGCGTACTTCGGTACGCAAGCGACGGTTTGAGGGGCAAGGTCGGGTGCCTGGAAAGCCGTGCTGCTAATCGAGCCCGGAGAAAGAAGGATACGCGCTCTCGCCGTGCTGACTCGCATCCAAGCCCAGCGCCTCGTCGGCCTCGTCCACACGCAGGCTGCCGTGGAACAGCGCCTTGACCACCGTGGCGATCACCAGATCGAGCACCAGCACAATGACGACCGTCACCACAATGCCCAGAATCTGCGAAACGAGCAGCGACATGTCGCCCGTGTAGAACAGGCCGCCCTTACCGGTCCACGAGAGCTCCGGCACGCAGAACAGGCCCGTGAGCACGCCGCCCAAGATGCCGCCGATACCGTGGCAGCCAAACGCGTCGAGCGCGTCGTCGTAGCCGAACTTGGTCTTGAGATGACTGATGGCCAAGTAGCAGACGGGAGACACGATCAGGCCCATGACCAGCGCTGCCCACGGTTCGACAAAGCCCGCGCCCGGCGTGACCACCACGAGACCCGCAACCAGACCGGTGCTGGCACCCACCAGCGTGGGGCGACCGGTGTGCACGCGCTCGACGGCAAGCCACGAGACCATGCCCGCCGCGCTGGCCGTCACGGTGTTGAGGATGGCAAGCGCCGCCACGGCGTCGGCCTTAAACTCGCTGCCGCCGTTAAAGCCAAACCAGCCAAACCAAAGCAGGCCGGCGCCGAGCGCCACAAACGGCACGTTATGCGGACGATAGCTCACCATGCCAAAGCCGCGACGACGGCCGAGCATTAAGCAGAGAATCAGGCCCGTCAGACCGGACGAAATGTGCACCACGTCACCGCCGGCAAAGTCGAGCGCGCCGATGATGTCGCCGATAAAGGAGCCCTCGCCGCCCCAGACCATGTGGGCGAGCGGCGCATAGACCACGAGCAGCCAAATGCCCAGGAAGGCCGTCATGGCACCAAACTTAACGCGGCCGGCCAGGCTGCCCGTGACGATAGCGGCCGTGATCATGGCAAACGCCATCTGGAAGGCGATGTTGATGATCTGAGGATAGACGGCACCGTCCGCAGCATTGCCCTCGGCCGCCTGCAGCACCTGGTTGAGCACCGGCAGGCACAGCAGCTGGTCAAAGCCGCCAATAAACGGGCTGGAACCGTCGCCACCGTAGGCCAGCGACCAGCCGGCGACAATCCACAGCACACCGACCAAGCCAATGGCACCAAAGCACATAAGCATGGTGTTGATGACATTTTTGCGCCTGGACAGGCCGCCATAGAAAAACGCCAGACCCGGTGTCATTAAAAACACGAGCATGGTGCAGATGAGCATAAACGTTGTCGATCCCGTATCGTACATTCGCTCCCCCTTGGTCGCATGAACGTTGTCGGCGCCCATAATGCGGCCGAGGGGCAACTGGTGTAGACCAGATACGGCGTTGTTAAACGCTGCGTTGTCGAATGGAAACGGTGCCGCAATCTTGGAAACGGCGCGGCAACGGGCGCGAAACCAATGGGAAACGCGTAAATCAAGAGGCCATCTATGCCCGCATTTCAAATCAGCTATATGCAGAGGTAAGGCAATCCCAAGGCAGACTCCGCATCAGATTCGTCCGTGATTCCCCTAGGGAAAACACGGCCAGGCGCTCTTTAGCGTGTTTTCCCTAGGGGAATCACAGTCGGTGTCGGCAGTAACGTGTTTTCCCTAGGGAGATCACAACTGGGCGGAGCAGGGTAACGCCCCCTTAAGAAGCTGACGACCATATCAAAAGCCATACCACGCAAAAACCCTTATCAGCATCTCCTCCACTGCCCAACACTACATATGAGGAGCGACTTTTGGCACGCCGAAACGCCTCAGTAGATGTTCGAGATAACCGTCCTCGTACACGCGACTAAATTGCACCCTCATGACCGGAATGCCCAGAGCCGTAATGTGCGACTCTCGTTGACGCTCTGCAACCAAACGCCTTTGCATTTCTTTTCCCAGGCCGTCCGCACCAACGTATTTGCCAAAACCATCGACCTCAATAATTAAGCGAAGCCCATTCGGCAACTCGTAGTACATATCGGCACGAATCGCACCGCCATCGATCGGGTCAACAAACTCGGCTTGCAACATGGTCGGAGGAAGGTAACCCAGCGCGATAATCAATCCGCGCACGATGGATTCGCCGCCGCCTTCCGAAGCGCCATCGGCATAGCGCGCTACCATCTCAGCGCACAAGGCCCCAGAACGACATCGCGCCAGCGCTTCAACATAGTCGCGATACTTTTGGATATCAAGCTTACAGAACCGCAGGGCGCTATCAGCTATAGCCAGACCGTCTTCAAAAGAAGCAACAAGTGAGCAGTCGAGCACCGTTCGTTCTAGCGTCGTTCGTTTCACGGTGCCGTTTAGCTCGATCTCATTTAGAGGGCACTCATGCCGATGGATTCCCGTACCGCACCTACCATGCGAGCGCCCGCTAGCTACAAGATGGATTGTGTCCAGATATTTCTTCGAAACCCAAAGTCCATGGTCAAGCGCAGCAGAAAAGGAACAGACGGCCTCGTCAGGGTGCTCGTCGAGAAACGTATTTTGAACATAGCGCCAACGAACGCGCGGACTCGTCTTGAGCGCATCCCACGTGGAGGCGCGCATGAACATCCCGCTAAACGGACGCACGGCCACCCCTGCCGCTACGGCGCGACGAAGTGCTTCGCGATCCGCCCTAGTTTTGGGCACTAGACAACGCTGCAAGCGCTCCGCCCCATCGAGCTGTTCTTCAATCCTTTGCCGTGCGCTGGTATTCCTCACGAAAGCCACCTCCCAATAGAGGCAGCATAGCCAAAAGGCACCTTGCCAATCTCTTGCCATTAACTGACCAAAAGCTTGACGTACTGCTTGACGCCGCAGGTCAAAGACGTCATCCCGGCGCACACCACAACTACGTCGCTCGGTGAACGGTTGTCCTCGAGGTGCAGGCGGCAGTTTCCTTGCCCTCTCTAGGCCCCCTGGCATCAATGACGCCTCGTAGCCTCAGTTCAAACGTGATTCCCCTAGGGGAAACACGGCTAGGAGCTCTTTAGCGTGTTTTCCCTAGGGGAATCACAGTCGGCGACGACAGTAGCGTGTTTTCCCTAGGGGAATCACGATTGGGCAGAGCGATAAGGTGACTTCCCTAGGAAACACGCGCTTGCAAGGCGCCTCTACGACTCCAGCTCTTAGCGCCGAAACAGCTCGTGAGCGCGGTCGCGGAGATTAGTTGCTCGAATGACACCCTCGTAGCGGTTGATGCGCAAGCGCGGGAAGGCATTGAAGAAGCGCAGGTCGCGACGACTGAGCGACACACTCGGCACCGGACGGTTCGCGCGCCTGCCGGCACGGAGACGGGCGAGCGATGGATGGGGCACGCTCGGCGCGGCATCGGCCACGCGGCGGGCGGCAAGCGCCAGGCCATGAGCGCCGTCCGAGATAAACGTCGGCATCGAAGCCTTCTCACGCAGGGCATCGAGCGTTGCGTCGCCCAGCTCGGCCAGCCACGCGTTAACGGCACGGCTGCGGATATGCGTCTGCGCCACCGAGTCGATCGCCGAATCGGGAATACGTTCGAGCATGGAGTCAGACGCGTCGGCAAGCGACTCGTTGATGCGGTCGGCAAGGTCGGCGCGCACACGCTCCAGCTGATCGGACAAACGGCGCCAGCTGGCCAAAGAGCACACCGCATCGACCATCATCGCGACCGCGACGATAAAGGCCGCCAGCCGCACAATCAGCACCGGCAGATGGCCGAGCAGCCCCAGCAATGCCGGCTCCACTAAACGGCAAATGCACAGCGCACCCAGGCCAAACGCGCAGGCCCAGTACAGACAGATGCGTCCGTGCAGGTTAAACGGCAGGTGCGAGTAATCCCAAAAGCGCGCGCCTGTTGTCTTTTCCAATAGAAGCCCAACGCTGTACTCGATTACGCTGCATACAAGCGCCGCCGCGACAAACTGGCCCGAGGCATCCGGAATCCCACGCAGCAAAAGCCAGCAGGCTATGCCGCCCACACCATAGATAGGACAACACGGCCCCAGCAAGAATCCGCTGTTGGCGAAGCGTCCTTGGTTAAGCATGGCGCATACTGTCGACTCCCATGCCCAGCCGCAAAACCCGTAAAAGGCAAACGAGAGCACCAGTGCCGAGAGTGGACAGGCGGCAAGCGTCGCGCCGCCAAACGCCATATCAATCGCGGTTTCCACCGTCTACCCTCTCCTCTTTTCGCTCGATGCTTTACTCATGCCATCGTCAGCCTCGTCCTTGCGCGGCAGACGGCCGGCGACCGTCTCGCGCAGCGCGCACCACTTATCAGCCAGGCACACAATCCATGCCTCGCGACACGTCGGCGGCACTGGCACCAGCGGAAACATATGTCGCGCGATAATATTCCGTTCGCGCGGCGTCAGCTCAAAATCCTCTTCGGCACGTGCCAGGGCAAAAAATGGATGCCGAAATCCGTGCAGTCGATGGCTCGGATCGGGGTCATGCCAATCGTAGAGAAAGTAATCGTGTAACAAGGCTCCGCGCAACAGCGATGCACGGTCGACCGAAATGCCAGCACGGCCCAAGCGCTCGGCAAAGGACAGGCTCGCCCGCGCTACCGAAGTCACATGTGCATAGACCGTCACGTCGCCATGCTGGATAAACTCGTGCGTCAGGTCCAAGCGGCCCGCCTGGGCCAGCTGGTGGGCGGCATAGTCGACCTCGTGCGCGATTTTCTCGGCACGAACGGCATCAGACATGCTGCCTCCTTCCAGCGGCTCACGGCGGCAAGCCACGGCCTGCACGCATTGAATAAAATCATCATCGAATCTACCAGTATGGCATCGGACAAAACGTTTTGCCCCGCCAGTTGGCGAATTACCGCGCCGCCGTCACATATCAAACGCCAAAATGTGCGAGACTGTCTTGTGCAATTGTGCCGGCCGAGGGAGTGCCGGCGCACGATTCGCATGGAGTAACCCACAACGATGCTGCTTACGCAAACGACAACGCCCGAGGACGTCAAGGCTCTTAATCGCGCCGAGCTCCCGCAGCTCTGCGACGAGATTCGCCACGCCATCCTCGAAAGCTCCGCCGCTGTCGGCGGACACGTTGCCCCCAACCTAGGCGTCGTTGAACTCACGGTCGCACTCCATCGCGTGTTTAACTCCCCCATCGACAAGCTTGTCTTTGACGTTTCGCACCAGACCTACGCCCACAAGGCGCTGACCGGGCGCGCGTACACCTATATCGATCCGGAGCGTTATGGCGAGGCCTCTGGCTTTGCCAATCCCGACGAGTCCGAGCATGACCTGTTTGCCATGGGTCACACCTCGACCTCGGTGAGCTTGGGCTGCGGTCTTGCCCACGCGCGCGACCTGGCGGGCGACACGTATAACGTCATTACCGTTATTGGCGACGGCTCGCTTTCGGGCGGTCTGGCGTTTGAGGGCTTTAACAATGCCGCCGATCTCGACAGCAACTTGATCATTATCGTCAACGATAACGACCAGTCCATTGCCGAAAACCACGGTGGTCTGTATCGCAATCTGGCCGAGCTGCGCGCCAGCAACGGCACCTGCGAGCGCAACGTTTTCCGCGCGCTGGGGCTCGACTATCGCTACCTGGACGCCGGTAACGATGTCCAAGCGCTGGTCGATACGCTGCAGGAGCTGCGCGATATCGATCATCCCATCGTGCTGCACGTCTCCACCGCCAAGGGCAAGGGCTTTGAGCCAGCCCAGAGCGACCCCGAGCACTGGCATCATGTGGGACCCTTCGATATGGCAACCGGTCGCAAACTTTGCCCGGGCCACCCGAGCGAGCCCGCACCGCGCACCTATGCCGATATTACGAGCGAGGCACTCAACGCCGCTATCGCGAACGACCCGCAGGTTGTCGCTATCACGGCTGCCACGCCCTATATCATGGGCTTTACGCCCGAGCTTCGCGCCGCGGCAGGCAAGCAGTTTGTCGACGTGGGCATTGCCGAAGAGCACGCCGTCACCTTTGCCACCGCGCTCGCCAGCGCCGGCGCCAAGCCGGTCTTTGGCGCATACGGCACGTTTTTGCAGCGCGCCTACGATGAACTGTGGCACGACCTGTGCCTCAACGACGCCCCCGCAACCATCCTGGTGTTTGGCGCTTCGGTCTTTGGCACAACGTCCGAGACGCACCTCTCGTTCTTTGATATTTCCATGCTGGGCGGACTTCCCAACATGCGCTACCTGGCACCGGCCTGCATGGAAGAATACCTGTCCATGCTGAGCTGGTCGCTCGACCACCGCGAGCATCCCGTGGCAATCCGCGTACCGGGCATCGGCCTGGTAAGCCGTCCCGATCTGGCGCCCGCCGAGGGCGCCGATTACAGCGTCGTGCGCTACAACGTCGCGCGTCAGGGCCGCGATGTAGCCGTGCTTGCGCTTGGAGATTTCTTTGAGCTGGGCGAGCACGTGGCAAACCGCTTGGCTGCCGAGTACGGCATCGAGGCCACGCTCGTCAACCCGCGCTTTGCAACCGAGCTCGACCGCAAGCTCCTCGACAGCCTTGCCGCCGAGCATCGCGTCGTCGTCACCCTCGAGGACGGCATCTTGGACGGCGGCTGGGGCGAGCGTGTCGCGTGCTACTTGGCCTGCACGCCAGTGCGCACGCGCACCTTTGGCATCGCCAAGGGCTTTCCCGACCGCTACGACCCCAACGAGCTGCTCGCGCAGAACGGCATGACGGTCGAGAACATGGCCGCCGAAGCCGTAAGACTACTCAACGAGTAAAAAACCTCCGCAAGGGAAGCACCCCTGCGGAGGTTTTTATTTTCGCGACGCGATTATCTCAATCTGTAACATCTAGAGGATAAATCCTCGTCCAGATGTTACAGATCGAGACATTCGAATCCCCCTGAAGAGATAATCTCGATCTGTAACAGCTAGAACCCATTTCCTCGTCTACCTGTTACAGATTGAGACAAAGCAGAGAGGCAGGCCGCCACATCTGCAAGA
This sequence comes from uncultured Collinsella sp., assembly GCA_958435545.1. The sequence continues at coordinate 7,656 of CAUBGU010000003.1, read as the reverse complement.
ACCACCACAAAGGTGCCTGTCCCCTTTGTGGTGGTTCTAAGTCATGGTCGGTGCGAAAAACGAATAGCCGTTCATACGCGGTCTCCTTACTTATATATGCGTCGCGTTGCCGCCATTATAGCGACCGCTGTGAGCGACCACGTCGTCTGCAAAGCGCTATCTCAGCTGCAATAATCGGCGTTTGCCCAGATAAAACCTGCCAAAATAAACCTGTCCCTTTTTGGTAGGTAGAATTACCCATAAGACAAGTATGTTTCTGAGTTATTTCGTGTTGACCCATTTGAGCGCGATGGGGTATAACTCTACTCAACCGCTAGGGATTTTATTGAGAAAGGTGTTCTACCATGAGCAAGAACCTCTCCCAGCAGGTCGTTCTCGACCGCCGCGGCTTCGTTGCCGCCACCTTCGCAACCGTCGCCGGCCTTGGTCTTGCCGGCTGCTCCGACACCAGCGCCGAGGCCGACAAGGGTTCCGCCGCCGGTTCCTCCAAGAGCTCCGAGGATACCGAGGCTTCCACCACGCTCGACGCTAAGGCGTTCGACAAGCTCGTCGACAACGGCCCCCAGGCCGATGACGACGCCATCGCCGCCAGCACCTGGGCCACGGCCGTCAAGGACGCCGGCGTCTTTAAGATCGGCGGCGTTCAGACCTCCACGCTCTTCTCCCTCCTCAACGAGAAAGACGGCCAGACCCGCGGCTTCGATGCTGGTATCGCACAGCTCCTGTCCAACTACATTCTGGGCGAGAACAAGGTCGAGATCACCCAGGTGACCTCGGACACGCGCGAGTCCGTCCTGCAGAACGGCCAGGTCGACGCTGTCTTTGCCACCTACACCATCACTGACGAACGCAAGAAGCTCGTCTCCTTTGCCGGTCCCTACTACTACACCCAGCAGGCTATCCTGGTGCTCGCCGATAACGACGACATCAAGAGCGTCGACGACCTGGCCGACAAGAACGTCGCCGTCCAGTCCGGCTCCAACGGCCCCGCCATCCTGGAGGAGTTCGCCCCCAAGGCCAGCCAGCAGGAGTTCAAGACCGACGAGGAGGCCCGCCAGGCACTTCAGCAGGGCCGCGTTGACGCCTACGTCATCGACAACAACATGCAGCAGAGCGCCCTGGTACGCGAGCCCGGTAAGTACAAGATCGCCGGCAAGCCCTTCGGCAGCAAGGAGCCCTATGGCATCGGTCTGCCGCTCGATTCCGACGGCGTCGCCTTTGTCAACGACTTCCTTAAGAAGATCGAGGACGACGGCACCTGGACCGAGCTGTGGCAGATCTGCATCGGAGACCGTACGGGCGACACCAATGTTCCCGAGCTGCCCGAGATCGGCGCCTAGGCAGCGAGCCTGGTAACGGCCGCAACGAAACCATATGGAAACGCACGATGCGCTTTATTGCGGTAAACTGTTTCCACACAGAGTTGTCGGGGCTTCCGTACACACGGAAGCCCCTTTCCTTATCGGCGGGAGGTCCGCATGAGTCTCTCCGAGCTCTGGTCGCTCTATGGCCAGAACTATATCGACGCGCTGCTAGCAACCTGGGGCATGACGCTTGAGTCGTTTGCCATCGCCATGGTGCTGGCCGTCGCCGTCACCGTGATGCGCGTGTCGCCGCTCAAGCCGCTGCGCGTCTTTGGCGACCTGTATGTCCAGGTCTTCCGTAACATCCCCGGCATCGCGCTGCTCATCATCGTCGTCTATGCGCTGCCGCCGCTCAAGATTGTTCTGCCCTACCGCACCTGCGTTATCGTCGCCACGGTCCTTTTGGGCTCGGCCTTTGGTTCCGAGAACTTTATGAGTGGCATCAACACCGTCGGCGTCGGCCAGGTCGAAGCCGCACGTTCGCTGGGCATGAGCTTCAGCCGTATCCTCGCCAAGATCGTGATTCCGCAGGCGCTGCGTTCGAGTGTGTTGCCCATGACCAACCTCTTTATCGCCGTCATGCTCACCACTGCGCTCGGCAGTCAGGTGCCGCTTAAACCGCAGGAGCTCACCGGCGTGGTGAGCTATATCAACACGCGCTCGCTCGGCGGCGTCGCCGCGTTCTTTATCTCGGCGCTCGGCTACCTGGGCACGGCCTTTGTGGTGAGCCACATTGGCAACTACATCGATAAGAAGGCGAGGATCCTCCGATGAGCAAGCATTCCTCCCCTGCACTCACCATGCGCGATGCGCTCTACGAGGCTCCCGGCCCCAAGATGCGCGCCAAGATTCGCATCGGCACCGCCATCTCACTCGTCGCCGTGGCCGCGCTCGTCGCCCTGGTGCTGCAGCGCTTCTATGTGACCGGCCAGCTTTCGGTCCACTATTGGTATTTCTTTACGCACCTCACCACCTGGAAGTTCTTGCTTGCCGGCTTTGAGGGCACCGTTAAAGTCGCACTCACCGCTGGCGCCATCGCGCTGGTGCTGGGCTTAGCCCTTATGCTCGGCCGCACCAGCGACATTAAGCCGCTGCAGCTGGTCTGCCGCGTGCTCACCGATTTCTTCCGCGGCGTACCGAGCCTTCTGTTCATTTACTTCTTCTTTTTGGTGCTGCCCCAGTACAAGATTGCGCTGCCGTCGTTTTGGATGCTCACGCTTCCCGTCGCGCTCGCTGCCGCCGGCGTGCTGGCCGAGATCTTCCGTGCCGGCGTCAACGCCGTGCCGCGTGGCCAGGTCGAGGCGGCCCAGGCGCTCGGCCTCTCCAAGGCTAAAATCACCTTTAAAATCGTGTTGCCGCAGGCTATTCGGTTTATCATTCCGTCATTGATTTCGCAGCTTGTAGTCGTAGTCAAAGACACCACCGTCGCCTATGTGGTGAGCTACCCCGACCTCATGCAAAACGCCCGCGTGCTCATTACCAACTACGACGCCCTCGTGTCGGTCTACCTGGTTATCGCGGTCATCTACATCCTCATCAACGTCGCGATTAACAAGGCCGCTGTCTACGTTTCGCACAAGACCGGCGCGACCATCATCCGCTAACGCTTTACCATTTCGAGTCATAAGGAGCCGAGCACCATGGCACAGAGCATCTCTTCCACCGGCAATCAGCCGCTGATCGAGCTCAGGCACGTCGATAAGCACTACGGCGATCTGCACGTTCTCAACGACATCAATCTCTCGGTCGACCGCGGCGAGGTCGTCGTTGTGATCGGACCCTCGGGCTCGGGCAAGTCGACCATGTGCCGAACCATCAATCGCCTGGAAACCATCGACTCAGGCGAGATCCTCATCGAGGGCGAGCCCCTGCCACAGGAAGGCAAGGATCTTGCCCGCATGCGTGCCGAGCTGGGCATGGTATTTCAGCAGTTCAACCTGTTTGCACATATGACCGTACTGCAGAACGTCATGCTGGGACCGGTCGATGTGCTGGGCGTCTCCAAGGAGGAAGCTCGTGAGCGCGCCATGAACCTGCTGGGCCGCGTGGGCGTTGCCGAGCAGGCCGATAAGGTGCCCGCACAGCTCTCGGGCGGCCAGCAACAGCGCGTAGCCATCGCACGTTCGCTTGCCATGCAACCCAAGGCCATGCTTTTTGACGAGCCCACGAGCGCCCTTGACCCCGAAATGATCAACGAGGTGCTCGAGGTCATGGTCCGTCTGGCCCAGCAGGGCATGACGATGATCGTCATCACGCACGAGATGAACTTCGCCCGCCGCGTGGCCGACCGCGTCGTGTTTATGGCCGACGGCCAGATCGTGGAAACCGGCACACCCGACGAGTTCTTCGACCACCCCCAGACCAAGCGCGCCCAGGACTTCCTCAACTCCATTAAGGGCCACTAACCCAATTGCCACGCGGGCAAATTCATCAGTAACGTTTGTCCAGCGCCACCCCTGTGCCATGTCCACCCGGATTCGAAAGCCGCACCCATGATCGGAACCCGCACCTCATCGTCCTACACTCCGCACGTCGACGTCGATCCTGCTGACCGCCCGCTTATCCTGGTAGCACCACGCTGGGAAGAAGCGAAGCCCTATTTGAGCGAGACGCTCTCCCCCAACGAGGAGATTGCGAGCGTATTTGTCGATGCCATTCTTGCCGCCGGCGGTCTGCCGCTGCAGATGTCCATTACCGAAGACGTCGACGTTATCCGTCATTACGTGGAAATCGCCGACGGCATCGCCATTCCCGGCGGCCCGGACGTCAACCCCAAACGCTGGGGCGACGAGCGTCCTTACGACCCCACGCTGTGCTGCGAGATTCGCGACCGTTTTGAGTTTAAGCTGGTTAACGAGATACTTCGCGCCAAGAAGCCGCTCTTTACCACCTGCCGCGGCACGCAGTTGCTCAACGTCGCCACTGGCGGCACCCTGTGCATGGACGTGCCGAGCCTGGGCGCTCGCGAGGGCCGCACGCAGTGGCGCCACACCCACGTGCTCAACGACCCCGTGCATCCCGTCGAGGTCGTGCCAGGTTCGCTGTTGGAGCGCGCGGTTGGCGGGCACAGGCTGATCCAGACCAACTCCGCACACCACTGCTGCGTCGAGCGTCTGGGTAAAAGCACGCGCTTGGTCGCCAAGGCAACCGACGGCGTTCCCGAGTGCATCGAGGTCGAAGGCCAGCCGTTCTGCTTGGGTGTGCAATGGCACCCCGAGTACACGTGGAAGACGCTCGAGACCGACTTTAACCTGTGGAAGTCGTTTGTCGAGGCAGCGGCAAAGGTCAAGCAGGCACGCTAGCTCGCAAATCACACAGGCTTAAACCTTCCATGCCAGGGGGGCGGACACCAGCCACGGTGCCCGCCCCCCCCTGTATTTGGTATGCTCAGTATGATTATCCCTCACAAACAATCAAAGAAATCTCGACCGCAATCGGTCGACTGTAAAGCAGATGGCAAAAACGCTTGCTACGTTTATTAGGCAGTCAAATAAAATCGAAACGCATTGACCATCCCCCAACGGGGTCACGCCGCAAATCCACATGAGCATCGAGGACGGTAGCGGAAGCATGGAATTGGCCCCGAGCTGTATGTAGATCGCTACGACGTTGACAAGCAGCAGCATGCCAATCGGACCGAAGCCGGACCCAAAATAGGAAACAGCGATCACGCAAGAGACCACGTATGCAAGGCAGACGACACTCGCCAGAAGAAGTCGATAGCAAAATATATTCAGGTTGAAATACTGCTGAGCATCCAAAACGATTACGCAGTTAAGACAGTACAAAACGACACTTGACAGGATAAATGCGCCCAAAAGGGCAAAAGAAGACAGCACCACTCGCGCAACGATAGCGCACACACGCTTCCCTCCCCGAGCCTCCGACAACCCCCACGGTTCCTCAATACAGCCCGAACTGACAAAGCGCGGCACAATGCAAGCCGCGATGAACGGAAAGAACAATGCATGAGCCAACGGGGCCACGTTGAACAGCAGACCGCGGAAAACCTCTGCATTACCAAATAGAAGGACATCCTCTGCCGATAGCCGAAGTGTCGGGTCTGGGAAAAAGCCCAAGAAACTGTTCTCACGGAGGCTACAGAACCACATCGGGAAAGAATTAAGCTGCAATACCACCATGCACGCATAAATTACCAGGATTAAGGCGTACGTCCATTTGCTCACATGCTTCAATTCTGAATGAAGGAATCTTCTAGTCTGACGAGCCATTGAGCACACCCCCAGCACGAAAGCTCACGAGAGCGTAAATCAATACCGATAGACAGCTGGCTGCCACGCCATATCCCAGAAGCGTCAGCTGCCCCATATCGCTATACCCAAAGGCACATCCGACTCCAAGGTACGGCCCCGGAAGAAAGAAGATCCATCGCAAGGACGGTATGGGCGTCTGAAGGTAAGTTCCGTAGAGCGTCAAGCTCATGACAAATCCAATAATTATCGCAGCCCCGCTCAATACAGCGCTGCCTGTAATCCGATAGATGGTCACCGTCTCCAGCGCAACCGATATCACCAATACAGCGTTGACTATCATTGCAGGCAAAAATGCAGCCAGCATGTCGTGCGAGAGGTTATGCCCTCCACGTATTATGGCTATTGCAAAAAGAAGAAGGCAAAGCGCGCTATATGCTACGCCAATTATTAAAGCAAACGAAAGCACATGTGCTAGGACCCCATTAAAGCGGGTAAGACCTCTTGCTGAAGAAATTCGGTGTCCCTCTTCATAGCCGCACTCCTGTAAAATCGCCAGGCAAACGATGAGCGGAACGAACAGAGACGTGCCGGCAAAAGCACTGCGCACAAGGGACTCATCGGGTGCAGAAGGATCGATTACATTCCAGCAGAAACCAATATCCTTCCCAAAAACGCTATTGCCAAAGGCGAGCAACGTTGTTCCGTTTTTTAGAAAGACACCGAAGAGAAGGCCGAACGCCAGAATAAGCGCAAGACCAAACTTCGCCGGAAACATCCTGTGCAAACGCATCATATCTGCCTTTATGGGATGGATCGCCCGCTTCATAGCGAGACCGCCTTCATCAAGCGCCTGTAATACTCTTTTAGAGATGGCGCCTCATCCCTTATGACGTCCATCGATTCCATTTTCAGCAGTTCGCCGTCATGAATAAACACGCAACTTGTTGCAACTGATGCCAACTCATCCAAATCATGACTAGAGATGAGCATGGTCTTACCCTGTTCTCGATTCAATCGACCGATAAGGGCCCATATACTCTCGATGCCCAACGGGTCCAATCCATTTGCCGGCTCATCGAAAATTAGTACGTCGGTGTCGCCCAATAAAGCCGTAGCTATATCCAGTCGCCGTTTCATTCCCAGAGAAAAACTGCTCACGCTCTTTTTCTCATCGACGTCCAGCCCGACTAGGCTCAAAACGCGAGGAATCTCACGATTCGCATCAAGCCCCCATTCCGCACATCGGATCCGAAGATTCTCAACCGCACTGAGGGATTGGTATGCTCCGCTGGAATCTGGCACATAGCCGACACGCGTCCGCATCAGGCCAAGCTCTCTTTTTGATTTGCCTCCAAAGAGCTCCACGCTCCCCGACGATGGCTCGCAGAGGCCCAAGACGATTTTAATAAGCGTGCTTTTGCCCGCACCGTTTGCACCAACAAGGGCAAGGAGCTCAGACTGATGCACCTCGAAGGAAACGTCATGCAAAACGCGCCGTTTCCCGTAGCGCTTTGACACCTTTGATAACTTTATCGCTGATGCGTTCATCGGCCTCCCGTTCTGCTTGATAGCAAAACCGCTCATATCGTTCCTTCTTTCCTTTATCGTTTTTCATAGTTGTTATTGTTTTTCGATAACTCATATTTGTCAAGGTAATCTAAAAGAAAGAACCCGTGTTAGACACGGGCCCCTTTACGCTGATATTTCGTTATAGTTGTTCGCTTTATGCTACTCGTCGCTCAAATCTACAGCAAAGACTGATGTCGGAAGCAACGCCTCATTGCCTCCGCCGTCCCGCATCTGCCTCACGACATTTTTTGCACGCTCAACAATAAGCTCCTCAAGCTCTTTCTCGCTCACGCGCTGAATAATATCTCCCGGTTGACAGTCAAGTTCATCGCAAATATCGAGAAGCGTCTTAAGGCGAATAGCTTTAATTTTTCCGTTTCTTAGCTTAGAAATATTAGCCGGAGTATGCCCCGTGGCACGAATCAGATCAGCACTGGTCTTTCCGGTCTTAAGTAGCTGCGTCTCAAGCTCGATGATGAGATAGCTCATGCTTCCTCCTACACAAGCTC
>CAUBGU010000002.1 GCA_958435545.1 uncultured Collinsella sp. | reverse complement strand
CGCTTTAGGCTCGAAGACCATCCGCTCTACGGGGAGCTGCCCGAGGCGCAGCGAGGCCATGCGGAGGCCGAGATCTAGGCGCAGGGTTCTCGCAGCGCGCGACGCCCCGGCGATGCTCCACAAAGGCCGTGCGCCCCGGGACCACGGCAAAGCAAAGGGGCCCGCATCCGATAGGATACGGGCCCCTGACTATAAGGCGCGATGCGTTAACAGCAGCGACTACTTGCGATGCGCGCGATAGAACTCGATGAGCGCCTGGGTCGAAGCGTCCTGCTCGGCCTTGGCGGCATCATCGTGGAAGGCAGGGGTGATCTGCTTGGCAAGCTGCTTGCCCAGCTCAACACCCCACTGGTCATAGGAGTCGATGCCCCAGACCGTACCCTCGACAAACGTGATGTGCTCGTACAGGGCGATGAGCTCACCGAGTGCGAACGGGGTCAGCGTGTCGCCAAAGATCGAGGTCGTCGGGCGGTTGCCCTCAAAGCAACGGGCCGGGACGATCTGCTCGGGCGTGCCCTCGGCACGAACTTCGTCGGCCGTCTTGCCAAAGGCGAGCGCCTTGGTCTGGGCCAGGAAGTTGCCCAGGAACAGCTCATGCACGTCCTGGCCGCTATCGGTCGCAGGGTTGGCGGTATTGGCAAAGGCGATGAAATCGGCCGGGACCACCACAGTGCCCTGGTGCAGCAGCTGGTAGAAGGCATGCTGGCCGTTGGTGCCGGGCTCGCCCCAGAAGATCTCACCGGTGTCGGAGGTCACAGCGCTGCCGTCCCAGCGGACATGCTTGCCGTTGGACTCCATGGTGAGCTGCTGCAGGTAGGCCGGGAAACGGTGCAGATACTGGCAGTACGGAAGCACGGCGTGGCTCTTGGAACCGAAGAAGTTGACGTACCAGACGTTGAGCAGGCCCATCAGCGCGACGGCGTTGTTCTCGAGCGGGGTGTTGCAGAAGTACTCGTCGATGGCATGGAAGCCCTCGAGGAACTGCTGGAAGCGCTCGGGGCCGAGCACGACGATCAGCGACAGGCCCACGGCGGAGTCGACGGAGTAGCGGCCGCCGACCCAGTTCCAGAAGCCGAAGGCGTTGGCGGGGTCGATGCCGAAGGCCTCGACCTTCTCGAGTGCGGTGGAAACGGCGACGAAGTGCTTTGCCACGGCCTCGGCGTTCTGCTCATCGGAGCCGTCGATGGCGCCCTGAGCCTTGAGCTGCTCGAGCATCCAGGTCTTGACCTCGCGGGCGTTGGTGAGGGTCTCGAGCGTGGTGAAGGTCTTGGAGACGATGATCACGAGCGTGGTCTCGGGATCGAGGCCCTTGAGCTTCTCGGCCTGGTCGTTGGGGTCGATGTTGGAGATATAGCGGCAGTCGATACCGGCGTCGGCGTAGGGACGCAGGGCCTCGTAGGCCATGACCGGACCCAGATCGGAGCCACCGATGCCGATGGATACCAAATGCTCGATCTTTTTGCCGGTAACGCCCTTCCACTCACCGGAGCGCACGCGCTCGGCGAAGGCATACATGCGGTCGAGAACCTCGTGCACGTCGGCGACGACGTCCTGGCCGTCGACGATGAGCTGGCCCTTCTCGCTTGCCGGGCGGCGCAGCGCGGTGTGCAGGACGGCGCGGTCCTCGGTGGTGTTGATGTGCTCGCCGGAGAACATGGCGTCGCGGCGCTCCTCGAGCTTCACCTCGCGGGCGAGATCGCACAGCAGCTTGACGGTCTCATCGGTCACCAGGTTCTTCGACAGATCGAAGTGCAGGTCACCGGCGTCAAAGCTCAGCTTGTTCACGCGCTCGGCATCGGCGGCGAACCAGGCCTTGAGGTCGATACCTTCGACCTCAAGCTTCTCCTGATGAGCCTCGAGTGCCTTCCAAGCGGCAGTCGACGTAGCATCGATAGGTGCGGCAACAGTTGCCATAGAGTCCTCCTCAGCATACGGGCGCACGCCTCCATGCACCCGGACATTCAGATGGCACTATTCTAGCGCAGGTCAAGACTACAATCAGCGAGCGTTGCCAATCGGCCCCCAAACGGCAACCGATCAAAAAGGGACAGGCTTATTTTGGCAGGTCAAACGCTTTACCAACCAAAAATAACCCGTCCCTTTATGGCAAATATTAGGCCGCGGCGCAGACGCTACCGAGCAACTCACGCAGAGGAGACCCGATGCCCTCCAGCAGTTCGGGCGCGATAATGGCAAAAACGGGAACCTCGCCGGCTCCCACGACGGCAGGCACCTTGCCCTCCGAGACAATGCATCCATAAGGCACAAAGCCGTCTTCGCCGGCATCGAGCGCCGCCATGCGACGCGCGAGCTCGCGCGCAAAGCCAGCAGTATCGGCATCGCCAATCGCCAGGACAAAGTCCACGCCTTCGTCGGTCGCCAGGGCCACGGCTTCGTCGATCAGCTCGTCTCCCCCGTCGCCCTCAAACGAGCCGCAGCGAAAAAGCACGCGCTCGAGCAGGGCTCGATCAAGCGAGCCAAGTGCCGCCGAGACAAGCTCATCGCGCGTATGCTTGTCACCGCCCAACACAACCAGCGCCTTGGTGCCTCCGTAGTGAGCGACCAATCGTCCGCACCAGCGAGCCACGTCTCCATCCGCAACAAGGCGCGTCGGCATACCAAACCCATAATTGACCATCTTTTCCACAACCCTTCCGTGCGTATAGGCGGTATCAATCGTTAGGCTCATGCTACGAAACGAGCTTTTCCGAGCTGTTTCGCGCTCTTTAGGGCTGCGTTAAAAACCCGATGCAGCCGCACGACCATACCTGCCAAAAAGGGACAGGTTTTGACGGTGTCCGGTCGAGCGGGTATTATCGAACATGTATTCGATAAGAACATGTGTTTGATGGGAGGACGCGTGGCGCACGAGCAGCACACCTACATCTGCATCGACCTCAAGACGTTTTATGCCAGCGTCGAGTGCGTGGACCGCGGGCTCGATCCACTCACCACCAACCTGGTCGTTGCCGACGAATCACGCGGACGCACGACCATCTGCCTCGCCATCACACAGGCCATGAAGGACCTCGGGATACACAATCGCTGCCGTCTGTTCGAAATTCCCGATGGCATCGACTACATCACGGCCGTACCGCGCATGCAGCATTACATGGAGGTGTCGGCGAAAATCTACGGTATCTATCTGGAATACGTCAGCCCCCAGGACGTGCACGTCTACTCCATCGATGAGTGCTTTATCGACGTAACACCCTATCTGGACCTCTATCACACAGATGCGGAAGGGTTCGCCTGCACGCTGCGCGACGAGGTCCTCGCGCGCACCGGCATCACGGCGACGGTCGGCATCGGCCCCAACCTATTCCAGGCCAAGGTAGCGCTCGACATTACCGCCAAGCACGTACCCAGCCGCATCGGCATACTCGACGACGAAACCTTTCGCAAAGAGATCTGGCCCCACCGCCCCATCACCGACATCTGGGGCATCGGCCCCGGCGTGGCAGCCCGACTCGAAAAGTATGGCGTCTACGACCTGATGGGCGTCGCCGCACTCGACGAGAACTTGCTCTACGACGAACTTGGTGTCAATGCCGAATATCTTATCGACCACGCCTTCGGGCGTGAGCCGACAACCATCGCCGATATCCAAGCCTATCGCCCGCAAGCAACTTCGACCACCACAGGACAGGTGCTCTCGAAGGGTTATGCCTACGAACAGGCCTATACCGTCTTGCGCGAGATGGTCGACAGTGCCGTGCTGGACTTGGTCGATAAGCACATGGTATGTGACAGCATCTCGCTCTTTGTGGGCTACGCGAGCGAGCGCGCCGACATACGCCGCCTTGACGCCAGCGGTACAGCGCAATATGTGGACGGATGCGGACACCTGCGCTCGAGCACATCGAGCATCGAACCCACCGCAACCGCCGGCCCCGAGCTCGCACCCCGTGCGCCCAAGCCCGTCCAGTGCGATGACGAAAGGCGTCGCCTGGTGCGCGAAGCGCAGGCAATCGATGGCATCTTTGTGGGAGAGCATGGCGGCAAACCGCGTGGTGGCTATGCCGCGCTCTTTGCGCACTCCAACGCCTCGCGCAAGCTGCCCGAGCGGACCAATTCGTTTAAGAAGATCATGGGCTATTTCGATGATCTTTGGGCGCAAACCGTCGACCCTAAACGACCGGTCAAGCGCATCAACCTGGGCTTTGGCAACCTCATGCCCGAGGAATTTGCCACCATCGATCTGTTCAGCGATATCGAGGCCGATGAGCGCGAGCGCGACCTGGCACGCGCCGTCCTGGCCGTGAAAGGCAAGTACGGCAAAAACGCGCTCGTCAAGGGATTAAGCTTTACCGCCGGCGCCACCGCGCGCGAACGCAACGACCAAGTTGGAGGACACCGTGCCTAAGCCCAAACAACAGCCCGTGCGCCCGCCGACCGCCTTCGAGCGCCTGGCGGACCCCGAGGGCAGACGCCGCTCCGCCGACCCAAAGCTCGCTGCCAACGGTGCCGTGCGCGCCAACCGCGCCGCACAGTTTATGCCCTTTGCCGCCCTCACGGGATACTACGAGCTCGTGCGCAAGCAGGAAATCACCGTCGAGCCCAAACGTGAGCTCACAGAAGAAAAAGCCCTCGTACTTTCTAAAAAGCTCGAGGGTCTCAAACGTGGCGACTTGGTTCGTGTCACCTATTACGATACGTACGGCTATCGCTCCCGCACCGGCATTCTCGACGAGGTACTCCCCGCCTTCAAGCTCCTCAAGCTCAAAGACATCGCCATCGACTTCGACGACATCCAAGACATCGAACTGCGCGGACGAGCCTAGCCAAGGAAGCGCATCCAGGGCGGCGCTTACAGCGTCATGACGTAGTAGCCCGCGTCTTTCACGGCCGTCTCGAGGACACCACGATCAACCGGCTGTTTAGAGCGCACACGTGCTGTGTGATCCGCATACGTCACCGTTGCCCACACGCCGTCCAGCGCATTGAGGGCATTGGCTACGTTCTGAGCGCAGCCGTCACAGCTCATGCCGCCGATGAGCAGCTCATCGCTATAGGGATAGTGTGACGCATCGGTATCCACCACAACAACCTTTTTGGCCTTCTTGCCGCTCGCACCATCGCTGCAGCAACTCTTCCCGTGTGTCGAAGCGGCAATGCGACGCAGTCCAAAAAACATGCCGACGGCAATGACGGCCAGCACGATGAGATTCGCAGGGTTGAGCAAGTCACTCATGCGTTCCCCTTTCAAGTAGCACTATCTAGATACCCCCATGGGGTGTCCCCATCTTAACCCAAAATCATGTCCGTTCGGTCAATTAGTTTCCCGCTTCAAACTTTTTTGTTGACCATGGCTTACTTTCGTGTATAAGTTTTCCTAGGCTAACAACTAAGGACCCAAAAGGAGCATCGTGACTCGAACCATTGACATCCCAACATACCAAACGGCTGTCGTGCGCAACTGCTCCCCTACGCTCGCAGGTATCAAGCCGGCTTCGCTCTTTACCTATCCCGGCGTTTACGCCAACCAAAACGGAAAACCCAGCGCCGCCCATATCGAAGAGCGACGCTCTCGCCTGCTCGCCGTCATAGCCCAATGCAACCGCGAGCTCCAGCCACTCGGGATCCATATGAGCGTTTTGGTCTGGCGCCCCTGCGGAGCGCTCATCTATGTGTACCGCCCTGCGGACCTCATGCGATACCTCTCCGACCCCCGCGCCACGACGGCGCTTGTTGCCGAAGGTTACGATGTCCACAACCTGCACGCATCCCTGGTGCATCTCGCCGCGCGCATCGCGCTGGCAAGCAGCAATGCCGCAGAAAGCGCCTATGACGGCAGCGTCTGCGCACTCGCGCGAAATGGGCACTGCGATACGGGGTGCATGTGCGAGTTCCCCCACGAAATTGGCTATTTTTTGGGCTATCCCTACGAAGATGTCCATCAGTTTATCGTCCAGCACGGCGAAAACTATAAGGTCTTTGGCGCATGGAAGGTATACACAAACGTTGAGCAGGCGCTCACGACCTTCGATTCCTATCGCGCATGCACGCAATACCTTACCTACATCTATCAACAGGGCTGCACCCTGGGACAACTTGTCCAGGCAACCCGATAGAGCATACAAAACGCGGCCGCACGCCGCACAACCGAAAGGAAGACATATGAGCAAGATCGCAGTCGTCTACTGGAGCGGTACAGGCAACACCGAGGCCATGGCAAACTTCGTTGCCGAGGGCGCAACCGGTGCCGGCGCCGAGGCAGAGGTCATCTCCTGCGCCGACTTCTCTGCCGACAAGGTCGCCGAATATGATGCCTTCGCCTTCGGCTGCCCCGCCATGGGTTCCGAGGAGCTTGAGTATGACGAGTTCCAGCCTATGTGGGACGAGGTCAAGGAGACCCTCGGCGATAAAAAGGTCGTCCTCTTTGGCTCTTATTCGTGGGCCGAGGGCGAGTGGATGGACAACTGGAAGGCCGATGCCGACGAGGCGGGCGTCAATGTCGTCGATTCCGTCATTTGCTACGATGCGCCCGACGATGAGGGCGAGGCGGCCTGCAAGGCCCTGGGAGCAGAGCTGGCCTAACGAAGCCGTCAGAAAGTCGCAAAGCAGCTGACAGCCGAGCACCGCACAACAACAGTCGTTCACGCCCAAACAAAAACGGGGGCCGGATACTATCCGGTCCCCGTTTGTTATATCGACAACTTCGACGCGCCGCTACGAGATATTGCCCAAGAACGCCTTGGTGCGTTCGCTCTTGGGATGGTCGAAGACCTCGCTCGGCGTACCCTCTTCCACAATGACGCCGCCGTCCATAAAGACGACGCGGTCGGCGACGTCGCGGGCAAAGCCCATCTCGTGCGTCACGACGATCATGGTCATACCGTCGCGTGCCAGGTCGCGCATGACACCCAGAACGTCGCGAACCAGCTCGGGGTCGAGCGCCGACGTGGCCTCGTCAAAGAGCATCACGTGCGGATTCATCGACAGGGCGCGGGCGATGGCCACGCGCTGCTGCTGGCCGCCCGAAAGCTGACTCGGCATAAAATCGATGCGCTCGGCCAGGCCGACCTTGGTCAGCTCCTCGATGGCGATCTTCTCGGCCTCTTCCTTACTGCGCTTGAGCACCTTTTGCTGCGCAAGCATGACGTTCTTTTTGACCGACAGGTGCGGGAACAGGTTGAACTGCTGAAACACCATGCCCAAGTGCGTACGTACCTTATTGAGGTCGACGCCCTTGGCACACACATCCACGCCCTCAACGACAATCGAACCACTTGTAGGATGCTCCAGACGATTGATGCAGCGAAGCATCGTCGACTTGCCCGAGCCCGAAGGACCCAGAACTACGACGACCTCGCCCTTATGCACATCCAGATCGATATCGCGCAGGACCACGTTATCGCCAAAGGCCTTCTGGAGGTTCTTAATGCTGACGACGACCTCGTTCGAGTTATTGGTTTCGCTCATGATAGGACCTCCTTACAGACCGGCGATGTGATCGGCAGGCGTCGCGACAACCTGTCCGGCGCTCTTGGCGGGACGCTTCTTCTTGGTCTCGGTCGTACCCAAAAGCCTCGCCTCAAGACCGCTCACCAAGCGAGCGAGCGGCAGGGTGATGACCAGATAGAACAGGGCGGCAACCACGTACGGTGTAATGGAGCCCGTCGTGGCCACGATGGTACGGGCGTTCATGACGATTTCGACCACACCCACGGCGGCAAGCAGCGACGTATCCTTGTAAAGCAAGATAAACTCGCTGGTCAGCGTAGGCAAAACATTGCGGAACGTCTGCGGAATCATAACGTAGAGCAGCGTCTGGAAGGCATTCATGCCCAGAGAGCGAGCAGCCTCGTTTTGGCCCTTGGGGATCGATTGAATACCGGCACGGAAGATCTCGCACAGGTAGGCGGACGAGTTCATGGCCATGACGATGACGCCCAGCACATAGTCGTCAACCTTGACGCCGGCCAGCGGCAGGCCAAAGAACGCGATGTAGATCTGCAGGAACGCCGGCGTACCGCGAATGATATTCACGTAGATGCCGGCGAGGCAGCGCAGGATGCGCGACTTGGAGATGCGCATAAGCGACAGGGCAAAGCCAAAGGGAATTGCCAGCGGAAACGCCACGAGCACGATCGAAAGCGACATAAGGAAGCCCTTGAAGACGATCGGCAGGCTCTGGACCAAAATGACCGGGTTCAGGAACAGGCGCAGGAACATATTGGAGTTCCACGCCTCGACCCACGGCTGCTCCTTAAGGTCGGCCAGGAAGTTATCGAAGGCCGTCACGCCCTTGATCTCCACCGACGGAATCTTGGAGATCTTCTTGGTCGAACCGTCGGCGAGCGTATAGGTGCCGCTAAAGGCCTCATCGCCGCCCTCGACGGGAAACGTCACACCGTAAACCTCGACGCGGAAATAGCCGCCGGCAGGCGCCGTCTCGCCAAAGTCAATCTTGAGCGTCTGGCCGTCAGCCTTGCACGTGGGCTTCATGGGCGTACGATCCATGAGGTCCTCGCCCGAGAGCATCGTCAATCGCGTGTCATCGGTACCAAACGTCGTGCCGTCGACAAACGTCAGCGAAAGACCGCTCAGCTCCTCATCGGCATCGGCCTGAACTTCCCAAGTGATGCGCGTCTCGGTGCCGCCGACCACATCGCTACCCGAACCGGTATTGGGTCGGGCGGTAATCTTTGCGGTCTCAAGCGCCTGGGCGGTCGTGGGCACGCAGGCCCCCGCGCATACCAGGGCGAGCGCCACAGCCAGGGCACAGGCCAGCTTTTGGAGCATCGAGGGCAGTGGAAAACGCTGCTCCGCGGCCCCTTTGTTCAGTCGAGACAAGGTGGCTCCTATCGTAGAAGTTGCCGGCAAAACGAGACGGAAACGCTCTCCGTCAAGAGAAGCGCAAAGGCCCTTTCCGCCAAAACGGAAAGGGCCCGCGCGCAATCAAGTAGTTATTTTACTTGATATTGTACTTAGCCATGAGGGCGTCAACGGTACCGTCATCAGTCAGGTCCTTGATGGCCTGGTTGATGTCGTCCTTGAGCTTGGTGTTGCCCTGGTTGATGGCGATGGCGTACTCCTCGCCGGTGCTGATCTGCTTGATGGTCTGGCAGGTGTTGAACTGCTCGGCGGTCAGCTGGCTGGCAACGGAGCGGTTGGTGACTACGGCGTCGCCCTTATCGGACTGCAGGGCGCTGAAGCACTCGGTAGCGTCCTTGTAGGGGACGATCTTGGCCTTGGGGAAGTTCTCCTGGGCAAAGGCCTCGGCGGTCGAGCCAGACTGGACGATGATGGTAGCGTCGGCGTTGTTGAGCTTCTCGCTGTAGTTGTCGGCCGTGATGTCGGTGTTATCGACCTTGGTCACGATAGCCTGATCGTCCATGTAATAGGAATCAGAGAAAGTGACTTCCTTCTCACGCTCGGGCGTGTCGGTGATAGCCGCGATGGAAACGTCATACTTGGCGCCCGAAGCGACGCCCGGAACCAGCGTGTCAAAGTCATTGTTGACATACTCGACATCCAGGCCCAGCTTGTCGCCGATAGCCTTGATGAGCTCAAGGTCAAAGCCCTGATAATCGCCGTTGTCATCCTTGTACTCAAACGGAGCGTACTCGGCAGAGGTGCCGACGGTCAGTGTACCGTCCTTGACGAGCGCGTACTCCTTGGAGCCGTCGACCTTCTCGACCTTAGCGTCGTCAGAGCTGCTGGAACCGGCATCAGAACCAGAGGTGGCGTTGGACGAGCCGCAGCCCGTCAGTGCGAGGGCGAGCGCCATGGCGCCTGTGGCGGCAAATGCGCCAAGCTTCTTAAGCTTCATAATCAGTCTCCTTCCGGTGACCTCGTTTGATTCAGAGGTCTGCAAAAACTGTTGGCTATTATGCACCCGGAATTACGAATCTGCAATGAGAAAACTGATTGAAACAAACCCATAACGTGAATGGAACACTCCACTTTGTAACAGTCGTTACTGCTGCAATGACCTTAATAGTCTAATTTCAGCTGCATAACCTACAAGTTCGTTCGGAGTCTCCAAAATAAACGGCAGCGAACGCAAACGGCCATTCGATACAATATTCTGCATAACCTGCATACCGCCACCAAATTCCTCGCTGCCAAGGTATCCCTTGCCGATGCACTCGTGACGATCTTTATGGGCGCCACAAGGGTTCTTCGAATCGTTGATGTGTACGGCATGCAAGCGATCGATACCCACCACGCGGTCGAACTCGTCGAGTACGCCGTCCAGATCATGGATGATGTCGTAGCCGGCATCGCTCACATGGCAGGTGTCCAAACAAACGCCCAGCTTGGCCGACAGCTCGGGGCGCTTGCCGGCAATACCCTCAATGATGAGCGCCAGTTCCTCAAAGCTACGGCCCACCTCGGTGCCCTTGCCGGCCATGGTCTCGAGCAATACCGTCGTCTGCTGCCCCTCAAACATCACCTGGCACAGCGTGTCGACAATCATCTGAATGCCGGCGTCTGCCCCCTGTCCCACATGCGCGCCAGGATGGAAGTTGTAGTAGTTGCCGGGCAGCGCTTCCAGACGCCGCAAATCTTCCGCCATAGCCTCCAAGGCAAACTCGCGCGCCCGCTCCTTAGCGGAGCAGGGGTTATAGGTATACGGGGCATGAGCCACGAGCGGGCCAAAGTCGTTTTGCTCCATAAGCTCGCGCAGGGCCGCCACGTCATCCATGTCAAGGTCTTTCGCCTTGCCGCCGCGCGGGTTGCGCGTAAAGAATGCAAAGGTATTGGCGCCAATGGACAACGCTGTCTCCCCCATTGCCCGATAGCCCTTCGTCGTCGAAAGATGGCACCCGATCGTCAGCATCTCCAGCTCCCTACTCATCAGTTGCGGAAAAATACGGTCTATTGGTGCCTTATTTTGGCGCAAACAGACCGTATTCCACCGCAAGTTATAAAAGGGGCATCAAGAGCAAAGGCCTCCAGGCATTCCAAGCGCTGGCGCCATGCCCCCACGCCCTAAAGTTTCAAGCGAATCGCATCGATGATATGCGCACAGCGCTGTGTGGCGGCTAGGCACATGATGGGGCTTTCGAGTTTCCCCGCCTGAATGAGCTGCGTCGCATGCGACGCCTCACCGTAAAAATCATCGACTTCAAATGGTGCATCGATTTCGAGTACTCGACCGTCGGAATACTTCACATGAGCGAGCTCGGGGCGATGGAGCCGCTCGATTTCCAACGAGCCCCGCTCACAGGCAATCGTTAAGCGGCTTTCATATGTTGCTTCGCCGTCGCACACCATATGAATGGGTATACCGCCGACGCTCATATGGATCTCGTCGGCCCAATCGACGCGACCGCCCGATACGTCACGCCAGCGAACTTCACGGGACGAAACCTCGCAAGCGCCCGCGAGCAAATCCTCAAACCAACCGACCGCATAGCAGCCCATGTCATATAGACAGCCGCCCTGCAACGGATCAAGCAGATAGCCCGAAGGAGACTCGCCGTAATCGAGCTTTTGCACGCTTTCAATCGAGACAATACAGCCAAGCTCACCCGACGCAAGCAAGTCCTTCACGCGAGTGCGCATCGGGCAAAACCGATTCTTCATCGCCTCCATAAACAGTACACCGCGCTCGCGAGAGGTGGAGGCAATCGAGAGAGCCTCTTCCTCACTCAAAACGGCCGGCTTTTCGCACAGCACGGCCTTTCCGGCGCGCAGCGCCCGACAGACCCAACGCGTATGCATGCCATGTGGAAGAGCCAAGTAGACCGCGTCGACATCGGGGTCGGCAATCAGCGCGTCATAAGCCGCGTCGCCGCTATCGTCAGCCGTGGCATAACTGTGCACGGCATCAATCGAAAACGCCCCGCAAAACTCCTCAACATGCGAAGGAGTGCGACCAGCGGCAGCCACAAGCCGTGCCCCGTCCACCTCCTTGAGCGACGATGCAAATCGATGCGAAATGTGCCCAGCGCCCAAAACGCCCCAACGAACCTCACGCAAATCATCACATGAATCCCGATGGCCCACGACAGCCCCCTTCAGTTGCGGTGAAATAGTTCCTGTTTGGCCCCTATTCTGCCGCAAACAGGAACTATTCCACCGCAAGTTATAAAAGGGTCATGAGGAGCGCGTTTTGCAAAAGGCTTTAAGCGCGGCCGTTACGAGGCCAGGCTGGAAACGTCGGCGCACATCGTCGAGACGCTCGGGAATATCAATGTGCTGCGGACAGTGACGTGCGCATTTGCCACACTTGACGCAATTGCTCACCAGCTTGGGCTCGTTCGTCCGCACCGCGCTCGCCGTAAAGTATTGAGACAGCCCCGTAAACCAACTATGTGCGTAGCTCGCGTTGTAGGCGCCAAAGCAACCGGGAATATTGATGCCCTTGGGGCACGGCATGCAGTAGCTGCATCCCGTGCAGGGCACGCGATTCGATTTTTCAAACTCTCCCAGCACACGCGCGATGGTATCGAGCTGCTCTGTCGTCATCGAATCCGGCAGCGCGCAATCCGCCAATGCCGCGTTCTCGTCCACCTGCGTGGTATCGGTCATACCCGAAAGCAGCATCGTGACTTGAGGATGGTTCCACACCCACGAAAGGCCCCAAGCAGCCGGCGTCTTCAGGTACGGATCGCGTACGTCATCGAGCACGGCGCGGGCCCGCGGAGGCAGCTTGCCCGCCAGGCGTCCACCCAAAAGCGGTTCCATCACAAACACCGCGAGCCCGCGCTCGGCAGCTGCCATGAGTCCCGCCGTTCCCGCTTGGTAGCGCTCTCCAGCGTAGTTGTACTGGATCTGGCAAAAATCCCAGTCATACGCGTCAAGCATCGTGAGGAAGTCCGCCGCACTGCCGTGGTACGAAAAACCTATCTGGCGAATACGCCCCGCAGCCTTTTGGTGCGCAATCCAGTCCTCGATACCCAACACTACCACGCGCTCCCACTGCGCGGGCGAGGTGATGTTGTGCATAAGGTAATAGTCGATATGGTCAGTCCGCAAACGGCGCAGCTGCTCGTCGAAGAACCGATCGAAATCCTCCGCACATTTGCACGAAGCGTGCGGCAACTTGGTCGCAAGCAAAATCCGGTCGCGCAGACCCAGGCGCTCAAGCGAAGCTCCCACACAAGCTTCGTTACCGGGGTAGAGATAGGCCGTGTCCAGATAGGTTATTCCTTGCTCCACCGCACGGGAAATGATGGCATCGGCCGTCTTCGCATCGGGGTGTCCCGGCGCACCGGGAAACCTCATGCAGCCCAGTCCCAGCACCGAGATACGGTTGCCGCTTTTGGGGTCAACGCGATATTGCACTGCCCCTCCTCTCCCCTCGAAGCCTTAATGAGGCGAAACACAACGGCCACGCCATCGAAACACATTAGAATCGCAATCGAGAACGTATCGTAACGTAGCAGAAATCGAGCCGTCACGACACCGCTTTAACATCAGCAAAAAGCCCGATGAAAGGAGGCAAGCGTGACCACGCGTGAGGACGCCCCTACCCCTACCCCGGCGAGCAGTACATCCTCTCGGTCGACCGCTATCAGATCGAGGTCATGGACCATCTAGACGAACTTCCCGCCACAGGCGCTGTCATCTTCTGCACCTTCCCCAAGGTGCGCGATGGCGTCGTACACCCTGCGCGCGTTTTTGTGATCTGTCCCGCGGCATAAGCGCACAGTGCAATAGTTTCTTTTTCATAACAGCAGCCCCACGCGCTTACCAAACGCCCCGGCGACATACAATCCATCAGGCGCCCCTTACGCGGGCGCCTTTTATATGGGGAGATGATTCACGTGCAGATCAACAAGGTCGCCTTTATCGGCAAGGGCGGCGTCGGCCTGCTCTACGGCAGCATGATCGCCAGGGCGCTCGGCAACGACGCCGTTGGATACGTCATGGATGACGCCCGTTTTGAGCGTCACGCGGGCGATGCGCTCACCGTCAACGGCAAGCCCTGTGCGCTCGAGTCCGTCCGCGCCAGCGAGGCAACGCCCTCCGATCTGGTCATTCTCACGGTCAAGACGACTGGACTCAACCAAGCACTCAAGACTATGGAGCGCGTCGTGGGGCCCAATACGCTCATCGCCTCGCTGTGTAACGGCATTACGAGCGAGCAGAAGATTGCCGAACGCTTTGGCTGGAAGCACACCGTCCTGGGTATCTGCCAGGGCATGGACGCCGTGTTCCTCAACGGAGAGCTCACCTTTACCAATGCGGGCGAAATCCGCTTTGGCGCGGCGGCCGGCACCGAGCCCGCAACCGTCACCGCCATCGACGAGCTCTACACGCGCTGCGGCATCGCCCATACCGTCGAGAGCGACATTGCGCACCGCATGTGGGCCAAACTCATGCTCAACGACGGCATCAACCAGACCTGCATGGCCTACGGCGGGACCTACGGAAGCGCCACGGAGCCGGACTCCGAGCAGCGTCGCTGCTTTGTTTCCGCCATGCGCGAAACGCTTGCGGTCGCCAACGCCGAGGGCGTTGAGCTGACCGAGGCAGACCTGACGCAGATGGTGCACCTCATCGAGGGAATCGACCCCACCGGTATGCCCTCGATGGCTCAAGACCGCATCGCAAGGCGCAAAACCGAGGTTGATGAGTTCGCGGGCACCATCTGCCGCCTCGCAGCCAAACACGATATCCAGGCACCGCAAAACGAGTGGCTCTATCGGCGCATCCGCGATATCGAGAAAAGCTGGTAGCGCCGACGCGCCGCATTCAACAGCCTTAACAGCAAAACCGCCGCAAGGGAACCTTTCCCCTGCGGCGGCCTTCATCTTCGTCTATGACCGGCGGCCGATCTCACAACAGTTAGCGTTGCGACCCCGGCACCTCGTCCTCATCGTCGCGGCAAAGAACCACGCCTGCGCTTCCCAGCAGCGTGGCCGCGATCAGCGCGCCGACCACAATAGAGGCAGCCCCACAAGGCCCCTGCACACCTGCGACGAGCGCGGCCGTAGGACCAAGGCAACCAAGCGTCAATGCAATGGCGGCAACGGCGATATCTCGAGCGTTCACAAGACCACTTCCTCCACGAGAAAGACCTTATTTCTCATGAACTAGTGTGCCCCGCATCCATACGCCCAGCGTACCGCCACGGTAAGGGCTCTGTTAACTCGAACGCACATAAAGAACGGGCGGCTTTACGTTGCCTAAAAGCTCAGTAAAGACGCCCGCCCATCATGTGCCTATTTTGCTTATGGCAGATTACCAACCGGTGTAGTAGTCGGTGGTTCCGGCAGCGCAGCCGGAGTCATAGACCTTGCAATCACCCTTGGAGCCCGTAAAGGTCGAGCCCTGGGCCATATCGCCCGCGGCAACAACGTAATAGCCGTCGGAATCGCGCCAGAAGCCCTCAGAATCCTGAGTCCATTCGCCCGTGCGATAGTGATAAAGCACATTGCTGCTGTAATAGGTCTCGCGGCGCCCGTTGTAGTTATTGACACCCGCAGAGCGCGTCAGGCCCGATCCGTTCGCGTAGGACGCGGCAGACGCGTAAGGCGGAGTATAACCGGCGTTGTAGTACGAAGCCTGGGCGGCCTCGGCAGCCTCCGCCTCGGCGGCAGCCTCGAGCGCTTCGCACTTGGCATCCTCAAGCGCAGCGCGCAGCTCATCGAGCTCGGTCGACTTGGCGTCGACCTCCCCCATCGTCAACAGGCTACCCGCACCGTCGATGCAACCCTGCAGCACAGCGCGCTCGTCATCGGTGGCATAGTCGCCATACATATTCATGATGATCTGAGCGCGCATCTCCAGGGAATCGCGCTTGGCCTCCATCGAGGCGTTCCACTCCTGCATGGAACCATAACCATCGCCACGATAGTCAACGGGCTGCACCAGCGTCGTCTCGGACGGAGTAGATCCAACCGTATCGGACAGTGTTGCGGCGTGGGCATCAGTTGCACCGGCGCCCGCCAAAAGTGCCACGGTCAGAGCGGCGGAAAGGGCGGCGGTTTTCGGTTTTCGTGAATCAATCCTCATGTAGCTGGAAACCTCCGTAGTGCGTTTTTGCTGCGTTTGAGCTGCGTGTGATTCGATCGCGCTGCATAGTACCCCGAGCAAATCGCGACCTGCGGTTTTACTTAAAAGGCGCACGTCAATTGCGTAAAACTCACATCCTCTCAACAGGAGTTTTCCACAACTCGAATGCATAAAGCGTGTCAAAAACCCTGTTTTTGCACCCTCTCTATGCAAATAAGGCGCCTGTGCAACCATTGTTCGCACAGGCGCCTTGAGCAGGCATTTTATGCAGTTATACCTATCGAGTCGCAAGGGGTCCTTGCACAAGTCGCCTTACTCGTCCAGCGCGGCGAAGGCCTGCTTCAGATCCCAAATGATATCCTCGGCGTTCTCGGTACCGATGGAAAGACGGATCGTGGAGGGCGTGATGTTCTGCTCGGCGAGCTCCTCGGCAGAGAGCTGGGAGTGCGTGGTGGTAGCCGGGTGCACGACGAGCGACTTGACGTCGGCCACGTTGGCGAGCAGCGAGAACACCTGCAGATGATCGATGAACTTCCAAGCTGCCTCCTGGCCACCCTTAATCTCAAAGGTAAAGATCGAGGCACCGCCACGGGGGAAGTACTTCTGATAGAGCTCGTGATCGGGGTGCTCAGGCAGGCTCGGGTGGTTCACCTTGGCGACGTGGCTGTCACCAGCCAGGAACTCAACGACCTTCTTGGTGTTCTCGACATGACGGTCAACGCGCAGCGACAGAGTCTCGGTGCCCTGGAGCAGGACCCAGGCGTTGAACGGACTGATGCAAGCGCCCTCGTCACGCAGCAGGATAGCGCGGACATAGGTTGCAAAGGCGGCGGGACCGGCAGCCTCGGCAAACGAGACACCGTGGTAGGAGGGGTTGGGCTCAGCAATCTGGGCGTACTTTCCGCTCGCCTTCCAATCGAAGTTACCGCCGTCGACGATCACACCGCCCAGCGAGGTGCCGTGGCCGCCGATGAACTTGGTTGCGGAGTGGACGACGATATTGGCACCATGCTCCAGCGGACGGAGCAGATACGGGGTGCCGAAGGTGTTGTCGACGACAACCGGCAGACCGTGCTTCTTGGCGATCTCGGAGATGGCGTCGATGTTGGGGATGTCGGAGTTGGGGTTGCCGAGCGTCTCGAGATAGATGACCGTGGTGTTGTCCTTGATGGCACCCTCGACCTCTTCAAGGTTATGGGCATCGACAAACGTGGTCTCGACGCCAAACTGGGAGAGCGTATGCTCCAGCAGGTTGTAGGAGCCACCGTAGATGGTCTTCTGAGCCACCACGTGGTCACCGGCCTGGGCAAGAGCCTGCAGGGTATAGGTGATGGCAGCAGCACCGGAGGCGACGGCAAGACCTGCCACGCCACCCTCGAGGGCGGCGATACGGTCCTCGAAGACGCCCTGGGTGGAGTTGGTCAGACGGCCGTAGATGTTACCGGCGTCGGCAAGACCAAAGCGGTCGGCGGCGTGCTGGGAGTTGCGGAACACATAGCTCGTGGTCTGGTAGATAGGCACGGCGCGGGAGTCGGATGCAGGATCGGCGCTCTCCTGGCCAACGTGCAGCTGCAGGGTATCGAAACCAAAGGTGTGCTCGGGGTTGTTGATAAACTGGCTCATGATGATCTCCTTGATCGAACAAAAGTAATAAGAGTAAGAGAAGTGAGTCGCTGTCTCCTGATCACGCCGACGGGCGCAAACAGGAGCCCGGCATTCGTCTTGGTAAGCAATTCATATGCGGGCCTCCTTTCGCATCCCGGTTCCGTAGTTGGCTTAATTACCTACCGTCTTTGTGTGTTTTGAATAGTACGAGCATTGTTTTCCTCGGTCAATCACTTTAAAGCGCTAACCTGTTATCGGTTTTATAGATAACACTCGAAAGGACGGGCGCCGATGACCCTCCAACAGCTTCGCTTTTTGATCGCCGTGGCAGAGTCCGGTTCGATCAACGCCGCAGCCCAGCGCCTCTATACGGCACAGTCCAATATCTCCAATGCCGTCAAAAGCCTGGAGCAGGAACTTCATATCGAAATCTTTACGCGCTCCAGCCGCGGTGTTGCACTCACCAACGACGGCACCGAGCTTTTGGGTTATGCACGCCAGGTCGTAGAGCAGGCCGACATGCTCGAGGCCCGCTACGAGGACGGCGGTACCCCGCAAGCCCGCCTCGCCATTTCCGCCCAACACTACGCCTTTTCGGTCGAGGCCTTTGTCAACGTAGTCGAGCGCTGCCGCGACAGCAAGTTCGAGTTCATCATGCGCGAGACCACCACAGCGCAGATTATCGACGACGTGCGCGCGTTTCGCAGCGATATCGGCATCCTCTATCTGGATGACTTTAATACCCGTGTCTTGCAGAAGGCCTTTACCGATGCCCGAGCGAGCTTTCATCCCCTCTTTGATGCAAAAGTCCACGTGTTCGTCAGCGAACGCCACCCGCTCGCACGCCGTTCGCAGCTGTCCCTTGCCGACCTCACGCCCTATACGCGCTACAGCTTTGAGCAAGGCACCTCGAACTCCTTCTATTACGCCGAGGAACCGTTTAGCTATATTCCCTGCAACCGCAATATCCGCGTATCCGACCGCGGGACGCTCACCAACCTGCTTATCACCTCGAACGGCTATGCGCTGTCGACCGGCGTACTCTCCAGCGAAATGCAGTGGGGCATGGCCTCGATCCCCCTGGCAGACGCCCCGACGATGCATGTGGGCTACATCATGCATGACGACCGCAAGCCCTCTCCCCTCTTACAGCAATACCTCGACGAGCTCAACCGCATCATCCATGCCAACCAACTGTCGGAAGACGGGGTAGAAATCGTAGATTGCTAGCCCCCGGCGGGCATGGCGCTACAATGGTCACTCACGCGAAACGTACCCAACGAAAGGAACCATGTGAAGGTCATCATCTATACCGACGGCTCGGCCCGATCAAATCCGGGACGCGGCGGCTACGGCGCCGTGCTCAAATACACCAACCCCGCCGGCAAGACCTTCACCTCTGAGCTTTCGCGCGGCTACGCCAAGACCACCAACAACCGCATGGAGCTCATGGCCGTTATCGTGGCACTCGAGGCGCTCAACCGCCCCTGCGACGTCGAAGTCCATTCCGATTCGCAGTACGTCGTTAACGCCTTCAACAAGCACTGGATTGACGGATGGAAAAAACGCGGCTGGAAGACCGCCAACAAGCAGCCCGTCAAGAACCGCGATCTGTGGGAGCGCCTACTCACCGCAAAGAGCAAGCACAAGGTTGAGTTCATCTGGGTTAAGGGTCACGCCGGCCATGAGCTCAACGAGCGCTGCGACGAGCTCGCCACCACGGCGGCCGACGGCAGCAACCTCGATATCGACACCGGCTTTAACGAGAGCGACCTGTAACGGCGTTTTCGTACGCTATTTCCTGCCCCTTCGCGCTACACTCATCCTGTAAACCGAACGGCACGAGGGGGATACATGCTGCGTATAGCGACCATCGGCACATCCATGATTACCGACGACTTTATCCAGGTCGTCAACGCCAACGACCAAGCCGCGTTTGTGGGCACGCTCTCGCGCGATGCCAATCGCGGTGCTGCCTTTACCGCCGAGCGCGGTGGCGAGCGAAACTTTACTTCACTCGATGAGCTCGCGGCAGCCGCCGACGTCGACGCCGTCTATATCGGCAGCCCCAACGCACTTCACTACGAGCAGGCCCTTGCCTGCATCGCCGGTGGCAAGCACGTCATCGTCGAGAAGCCCTTCTGCGCCACCGAGGCGCAAGCGCTGGAAGTCTTCCGCGCTGCCGAGGCAGCAGGTGTCGTGGCCCTCGAGGCCATGCGTCCCCTCCACGATCCCGCCTTCCACGCCATCGAGGACGCCCTGGGTGAGATCGCCCCCATCCGCCGCGCCTCATTGCGCTTTGGAAAATATTCCTCGCGCTACAACGAGATTCTCGCGGGACGCGCCACCAATATCTTCGACTGCAATATGGCCTCGGGTTCCCTCATGGATATTGGCGTCTACACCGTCGAGCCCATGGTCGAGATTTTCGGCATGCCCTCCGGCCTTACGAGCATGACCACCCTGCTCGATCCCACCACGCGACAGCTCACGCACGGCCCCATCGACGGCTGCGGTTCCATCCTCGCCAGCTACGGCGGTGGCCGTATCTCCGTCGAGCTCGCGCACTCCAAAATTACGAATGACCTGCTGCCCTCGCAGATCGAAGGCGAGCGTGGCACTATCCAGATCGACCATCTGTCCACGCCCCGCAACGTCCGCATCGACTATCGCGGCGACGTCGTACGCGGCTCGGCGACCGAGGCGCCGCGCGAACAGGGCGACAACGGCCGCGTGCTCGACCTGCCCAAATCGAGCAACACTATGGAATACGAACTCACAGACTTCATCACCGCCATCGGCGGCATCGATAACGTCAAGGAAGAGATTTGGGAGACCCCGGCGGGACGCCACGAGCTTGGCCACTACCGCGATGTCACACTCGTCTCACTACGCATCATGGATGCCGTGCGCCAGCAGGCCGGCATTACCTTCCCGGCCGACGCAGGCAAGCAGGCATAGCGATGGGCCTCTTCGATACGTTCTTCTCCAGCGTCACCGGCGGCAGTCGAGAGCCTCAAAAACCATCAAACGTCGAGCTCGAGCTGCGCCGCAGGCTTACTGTGCTCGCAAGCGACGAGGCCACTCAAGACACTCCCCTGCGCTATTTCCTGCGCTGGGAGGGGCAAGTCCAAGGCGTTGGTTTTCGCTTTACCAACACCAACCTCGCGCAGGCACGCGCACTCACCGGCTGGGTGCGTAACATGGAAGACGGCTCAGTCGAGATGGAGATACAGGGAGCTCCGGCAAATATCCTATCTCATCTCGAGGCGCTTCATGCCTCCTACGAGCGCATGGGAACGCGTTTTCGCCTCATAGACGCTCAGGCCCGAGCCCCACTTGCCAATGAAGACGGTTTCAGTCCTCATTATTAGTATTGTGTGCTAAATACGGTATCATTTACCTACGACCGTTGATAGAAAAGAGGCGAGGCGCATGGCGGTGCAAAGAAGGAATACCAGGCAGCGAAAGCTGGTTCTTGACGCCGTGCGCCAAAGCTATAACCATCCCACCGCCGACGAAATCTACAACGCCGTGCGCGCGCAGGATGACAAAATCAGCCGCGGTACGGTCTACCGCAATCTCAATCTCTTGGCCGACGCCGGCGAGATCCTCTCCATCAAGACGCCGGGCGGCAGCCGCTTCGATCGCACGATCGAGCCGCATGCGCATATCATCTGCACCTCGTGCAGCCGCGTCATCGACGTACCGCTCCCCTTCGATGCCCAGCTCGACGCCAAAGCGTCCGAGCAAATCGGCTGGCACGTCACGTCGCACTACACCATCTTCGAGGGTCTCTGCCCCGACTGCCGGTAGATGTTCGGGACATGCCTTAAAATCCACCTTTCCGCGCTTTGCAGCAAACAGTACATTTCTAGGCATGTCCCGAAAACCTACTCGGCGAGCAGGCGGTGCAGTTCTTCTTCGACCGTGTGCACGTAACGGACGCGATCGTTGATACCGCGCATGGTGGGGTTGCAGCTCTCCATCAGATAGGGATGGCCCACGACGTTGAGCATGTCGCGATCGTTCTCATTGTCGCCAAATGCCATCATCTCATCGGGCGAAATCCCCAGGACACGACCGTAATCGACAAGCGCGGAGCCCTTGCCCGAACCGAAACCGATAAGGTCCGTCCATGCGGTTCCTGACGTCATCACATCGACACGGTCGCCAAAGAGGCGCTCGAAATACTCCCGGGCCGCCGGATAATCCACCTCGGGCGTCTGGAAGCCAATCTTAATGACATCCTCGTCGATGTCCTCGGGACGGTCGACCACCGCCACATCGCAGTGGACCACATAGCGCAAATGGTCGACGAACGCATCGTTGCCGCTCATGGTGTAGATGTGCCCCTCACACGAAAGGGTCATGTCGGTATGGGGATACGCAACCACGGTATTCGCGATAACCATAGCAAGGCTACGCTCCATGGAACGCTTGACGACGGCACGCCCCTCGCTCATCACCAGGGTTCCGTTTTCGCATACATAGGCGAGCTCATCGGCCACCGGGGCAAACAGGTAGCGCAAGCTCGCATATTGACGGCCACTCGCCGGCATAAACACGATACCACGACGATGCAGCTCATCGATAAGCTCAAAGGCCTCGGAACGCAGCTCGCGCTCCCCCGGATGCAGCAACGTACCGTCCAAATCGCATGCAATCAGTTTGATTCCCTCAAGACCCATATGCTTCCCCCAAAGCCTCATATCAACAGCAAGACGGACCTTGATCGGTCGCCCCTCAAAGCCCGTCTTGCGCATACGCGCGCTTAGCCGCGCGCCTTTTTTACGATGGTAAAGTCGGGAGCCATGCTCACGACGACCTCCGCCGCACTCGACGCAAAGCGCCGGTCCGCATCGAGTTCACGGGTAACCAGCGAGAGCCGAACACCCTCGACACCCCGGAGCATGCGGCCCAAAACAGGCTGCACCGGCGTATACATGCGCACAGTATGCTCGTCCGAGTCGCCCCGGAAGAGCGGCGCATGCATGCTGCCGATCTCCCAGCACGAATGCGCGAGCGCAATCGGGTCCATGCGGTCAACTTCGACCAAATAAACCTCGGCGCTGCGCAAGCGCACGACAACCGCCACGGGCACCATGCCCGAACGGTCAATGGCGAGCACGTCGCCGTCGGCAAGACGACCGCCGTCGGCAGTATCCAGCCGAACATCGACCGTGCGCCCCAGCTCCGTCACGCCCACAAACGCGTATACATCAGCCTGGTCCCAATCGAGCAGCAGATCGTCAACTTCAAAGACGCCGCCCAACTTCCGGCGAAGCAGGAGTTCATAGGACGGATCGTTGAGATTTCCCAAGCATGTCGTCGAAACCAAGCGTTCAGGCATACTCTAACCCTCGACCTCGACGAGCTCGATATCAAAGTTGAGGTCCTTACCGGCCAGCTCGTGGTTGGCGTCGAGCGTCACGGCCTCGGGCGTTACATCGATGACCACGGCGGGGACGGGCATACCGCTCGGCGTGGACAAGAAGAGCTTCATGCCCTTCTCAATCTGCTCGATGTTGGGAACCTGTTCGGCCGGGAAGGTCAGAACCATCTCGGGATTGTGCTCGCCGTAGGCATCGGCAGCAGGAATGTGCACGGTCTTCTTCTCACCCACCTGCATGTCGACAACAGCGGCGTCGAAGCCCTTGATCATCTGGCCGGCGCCGCAGGTGAACTCCAGCGGCTCACCGCGATCGTAGGAGCTATCGAACTGCGTGCCGTCGTCGAGCGTGCCGCGATAATGAGTCTTGACCTTCTTGCCCTGGTTGGACATGGAAACCTCCGTGATAAGGGCGGCGCACAACACGGGCCGCCATGAACATATGGCGCTAACTATACCCTAGTCATACAATTTGAAGACAGTTTGCAAAGAAACGCTGCAACCGGAGGAACCATGGCATATCCCGTATTTGACCTACACTGCGACACCGCCGACCGAATCGGCTGGGCCACGCTCGATCTCGACCTGCGCTTTACCGCCGGCACCGACGGTTATTTCCCCGGCGACGAAACGCATCCGCAAGATTTCGACCTCATCGAGGGTAACGCCTGTGCCATCTCGCTCGCAAAGATCGGCAACACGCCGTGGGCACAGTGCTTCGCCACGTTTGTCCCCGACGAGATTCCCACCGCCCACGCCGCGCGCTTCCAGGCGCAGATCATGGCGCATATGAGCGGCCAGGCAATGCTCAACCACGACCGTATGGTCAACGTGCGCAGCGCCGCAGACATTCGCCCCGCGCTCAAGGACGGCAAGGTCGCTTGCATCCACACCATCGAAAACGCCACGTTCTTTGCCGAGGACCCCGCGCTGATCGAAGTGCTCAAGAGCTTGGGCGTGCTTATGTCGTCACTCAGCTGGAATGCGCAGGGGCCGCTCGCGAGCGGCCACGACACCCACGCCGGCCTCACCGGCGCCGGCATCGAGGCACTTACGCAGATGGAGCACGCCGGCATGGTACTCGACGTCTCCCACCTCAACGATGAGTGCTTTGACGAGGTTGTCGCCCACGCCACGCGTCCCTTCGTCGCCAGCCACTCCAACTCCCGTGCGGTTTGCGGCGTCAAACGCAACCTTACCGACGACCAGTTCCGCACCATTCGCGACATGGGCGGTATCGTCGGCCTCAACTACTGCAGCGAGTTCCTTTCCAACGACGCAACCGACAAGACCGCCGCAGACGTCACCTTCGACCAGCTAGCGGCACATATCGAGCACTGGCTCGACCTGGGCGGCGAGGACGTCATCGCACTCGGCGGCGACTGGGACGGTGCCACGGTGCCCGCTTTCCTCTCCGATGCCAGCAAGATGCCCGAGTTCCAGAACATGCTTTCCAAGCATTTTGGCAAGACCGTGATGCAAAAGCTCTGCAGCGACAACGCGCTTGCCTTCTTTGAGCGTTATTAATTTCACATCCCTTGAGCAGGTCGGCATGCCGAACGGTTGACATGCCGGCCCGTCCCCAATCTGAAGGACCGCTTTTGACGCAGCAGTTTACGATTTCCGTATCCCGACCGCATGGGACGCCCATCCCCGTCGTCGTTACCAAAAAGCGCGTCAAGAACTTCAACCTACGCGTCACATCGAGCGGTGAGGTCCACGCCAGCGCACCGCTCGGCGCCAGTCGCGAGCGCATCGAAGCGTTTGTGAAGCGCAACAGCGCCTGGATTATCAGCCGGCTTGCCCAGCGCGAGCAACGTCAGGCGACGGCACGAGAGCCGCTCAGCCCCTCGTCCATCATTGCGCTTTGGGGCAAGCCCATCACGGTACAGGACGCACTCGATCACAACTTTGCATCACCCGCACCGCGGCCCAAGCAGGCCACCTTCGCAAGTTTTATGGGTGCCGACGAGCCAGACGAACGTCCGCAGGCCAAGTGGAATGCGACCCTCGACGGCTTAACGCCCAGTGAGATCCAAGCCCATATTGACCAGCTCTATACGTCCGAAGTCACATCGGCGCTGCGTGATATGGTGCACGCATACGAAATCGCAATGGGTGTCGCCGTTTCCCGCGTTTCCGTGCGCAGCATGAAAACGCGCTGGGGATCATGCACGCCCAAAACCGGCGCCATTCGCATCGCACGAGAACTTGCCGCCTACCCCGTCGAGTGCCTTGACATGGTTGTCGCCCACGAGCTCGTCCACCTGCTCGAGCCGAGCCACAATCATCGGTTTCACGCGCTGCTCGACACGTACTGCCCCAACAACAGGGCTCTGTCGCAGCGGCTCAAGCAGCCACCCATAGAGACGTATTAGAACCGGTTAGCGCACACGCTCGATCTCGACGCCACAGCTTGCCAAGGGCAGGCCAACAGGCGCCCACGGCTTATCGAGCTTGATGCGCACACCAAGCAGCGAGGGATAACGGCGCAGCAGCATCTGGGCCGTACCTTCAGCTGCCGCCTCGATGAGCTTAAACGTATGCTCGCGCAGATAGCCATCGACATCGTGGCACACCGAGCCGTAGTCAATCGAGGCGTCCAAGTTATCGTGCTCTCCCGCTGCACGCAGGTCAGCATAGAGTACCAAGGACACGATGAATTTCTGGCCCAGCGCGTTCTCTTCGGGATACACGCCGTGGTTAGCAAAAACCTCAAGACCTTCAACGGTGATGCGGTCGGCATGGCGCAGATCGTCATAGTTCACGTGGGGCACCGCCGTTGCGGTGGATATTTCGCCCCTTCCACGGCGGGCGAGCTCGGCGCCTTCAGTCTTGGTTGCATTCTCGGGCAGTTTCTTGTTGCTCATCGCGATCGTCTCCTTCGTTTAGAACCCCGACCGCGTAAACTAACTACACGCGAATCGACAGGTTCTTTTTATCATCGCTCCAGTTGCAAGCATTGCGCGCGGGGCATGCAAAGCAGGCGCGCGACGCTTTGTCGGCTGCATAGAGCAGGCGCTCGAGCGGTTGGCTGTTCACGCGCAGCTTTCGATGGCCCAGAATGGCCGTCTTAATGGCTGCGGCATCGGCCGGCTCAAACGCTACGTCATCGGGCATACCGCCGAGAATCGCATCAGCGACGCGTTCGCTTGCAACATCATGGGATATACCCGATTCATACTGTTCATCTTTGCCGATATCGTGAAGAAGTGCCGTGGCGTAGATGACCTCGCGGTCAAATTCGAGCTGTTCCTCGAGATTCTTGATCCACATAATGCGAGCGACATCCAGCAGGTGGTCAATACCGTGGCGGCAGAAGATGCGCCCCGATTCCAACTGTGCAATGCTGCCCAGGTGCCGCCGGAACAGACCGTTGGCACAGATGTAATCAATGCGAGGCATGGCACCAAAAGGCGCCAGGCCCGAAGCCATAAAACCGCGACGCGGCGTTCCCTCGTCAGTATTCGATGTAAAGTCGTTGACGACTCTCATAGTTAGCGTCCCAGCATCCTAAAGAATCGCTCCTCGAGCGCCGGATCGGCCTCAAAGACGCCGCGACGAGCGAGCGTCACGGTCTTGGTGCCAGGCTTTTGCACGCCGCGCATGGTCATGCACATATGCTCAGCTTCCATGAGCACAATCGCTCCCTGGGGAGCGAGATACTCCATGAGGGCATCGGCAACTTGTGCGCACAACTGCTCCTGCAGCTGCAGACGACGGGCGTAGACCTCTACCGTGCGGGCAAGCTTAGAAAGCCCTGCGACACGGCCGTTGGGGATATAGCCAATGGCAGCCTTGCCGTAAAACGGCAGCAGATGATGCTCGCACAGCGAGTAAAACGTGATGTCGCGCTCGATAACCAAATCGTTCGAAGCGACGGCAAAGGTTTTGGACAGGTGCTCCTCGGCACTCTGGTCCATACCACCGGCGATCTCACCATACATACGGGCAACGCGCGCCGGGGTCTCCAGCAGGCCCTCACGAGTTGGGTCCTCGCCTATGCCCTCAAGCAACAGCTTAATGGCGGCCTCGACTTTTTCCTGATCGACCATCTGGGCCTCACTTTTCCGATTTTGCGTTCGCGCTATGGTACCACGCCCTTTGGCATCGGCCACAAGCTACATAGTATGGGTCGAATAGACCGGATCGTCCCGCCAAAGCTCCACAGCGTCGCAAAGCGCAACGCCCTCGCGCACAGCACGGGCGCGCGTGGCGTTCATATCAATCACGCGCTGATTGCTCGAGCCCCTAAAACGCAATGAGATATCGTACAGATCCTGAACAAACGGGCCATCCACCAACATATCGAGGCAGGCAAGGATACGGTCCGTCGCCTCGGTATGGTGACGACCACCCGGCATAAGCTCCTCGAGCACGTCGCCGGTAAAGCACCAAATGGTCTTGCCCGACCCCGCGGGATAGGCCGCACGCACGCGTTCGATAAAGTCAACAAGCCCCGCCTGATTCTCGGGCTCCATAGGCTCGCCGCCCAGAATCGTCAGGCCATCGATAAAGGGATGGTCGAGGCTCTCGATAATCTTGTCCTCGACGGCACAATCGAACGGCTCACCCGCAGCAAAGTCCCACGCGACAGAGTTAAAGCAGTTCTTGCACCCACGACGGCACCCGCTCACAAACAGAGAAGTACGAACGCCTTCCCCATCAGCAATGTCGAAATACTTAATGTTCGCGTAATTCATAGGTAACTCTCCCGGGAGGCCGGGACATATCATCCCGTCCTCAAACATTCTCGGCCTTCGGCCTGCGAAACTGCGGGCGGGACGATATGTCCCGGCCTCATGCAAAGGGTAACTCAATGAACGAAGCGAACATCGAGTATAGGGTTCGAGGTCCAATAAAAACCTTGTTGCAACTCAACCGCCATCGCAAGCAAAGCGTTGTTGCAAGTCAACTCATTTCCGCTTAGAACTTCGAGGAGTGAGCAGACCGCATGCCGTATCTCAGCTACGTCAACTTGGCTGAGCCGAGAGGGCCGCTTGGGCTTTTGCTCGATATGAGTTCCGCACGCAAAGAAGGCCACTTAATGTGGCCTTCGTCTTGCGCAGGACTGTCCGAAATAGCGAGCAAATGCCCAAGCGGCCCTCCCGGCTCAGCCCCGGAGCGGTATTAGAGATGCAGCACGCGGTCGCGGATCTCCTCGGTTCGGCCCTGGTTCCAGAACTGGGTACCGATGTAGCCGCACGTGCGACGGGCAACATTCATCTTCTCCTGATCGCGGTTGCCGCAGTTAGGGCACTCCCACACCAGCTTGCCGTCATCCTCGACAATCTTGATCTCACCGTCGTAGCCGCACACCTGGCAGTAGTCGCTCTTGGTGTTGAGCTCGGCGTACATGATGTTGTCGTAGATGTACTGCATCACGCGAATGACAGCCTTGAGGTTGTCCTGCATGTTGGGAACCTCGACGTAGGAGATGGCACCGCCCGGCGAAAGCTGCTGGAACATGCCCTCAAACTTAAGCTTATCGAAGGCGTCGATCTCCTCGGACACGTGGACGTGGTAGCTGTTGGTGATGTAGCCCTTGTCCGTCACGCCCGGGATGATGCCAAAACGACGCTGCAGGCACTTGGCGAACTTGTAGGTCGTCGACTCAAGCGGGGTACCGTACAGCGAGAAGTCAATATCGCTTTCGGCCTTCCACTCGGCGCACTTGTCGTTCATGCGCTGCATGACGGCCATGGCAAACGGCGTGCCCTCCTTCTCGGTGTGGCTGTGGCCCGTCATGTACTTGACGCACTCGTACAGGCCGGCATAACCCAGACTAATGGTGGAGTAACCGCCCACGAGCAGCTTGTCGATCGTCTCGCCCTTCTTCAGACGAGCGAGGGCGCCGTACTGCCACAGAATCGGTGCGGCGTCAGAAAGCGTACCCATCAGGCGCTCATGACGGCACAGCAGGGCACGGTGGCACAGCTCAAGGCGCTCGTCGAAGATCTTCCAGAACTTATCCATATCCTGATGCGAGCTCAGCGCGACATCGGGCAGGTTGATGGTCACGACGCCCTGGTTAAAGCGACCATAGTACTTGGGCTTGTTCGGGTCGTAGTTTAGCGCGTTGGCAACGTTGTTAAAGCCGTTGCCCGAGCGGTCGGGCGTCAAGAAGCTGCGGCAGCCCATGCAGGTATAGCAGTCGCCGTTACCCGCGGTCTCGCCCTTCGACAGCTTGAGCTCGCGCATCTTTTTCTCGGAGATGTAATCGGGCACCATACGCTTGGCAGTGCACTTGGCAGCCAGCTGGGTCAGGTAGAAGTACGGGGAATCCTCGTGAACGTTATCGTCCTCGAGTACATAGATAAGCTTGGGGAATGCCGGGGTGATCCATACGCCGGCCTCGTTCTTAACGCCCTCGTAGCGCTGGCGAAGCGTCTCCTCCACGATCATGGCAAGGTCGTGCTTCTCCTGAGGCGTACGGGCCTCGTTAAGATACATAAAGACCGTCACGAACGGCGCCTGGCCGTTGGTGGTCATAAGGGTCACGACCTGATACTGAATCGTCTGAACGCCGCGACGGATCTCGTCACGCAGGCGATCCTCAACAACCTCGCGGACCTTTTCGGGAGATGCGGAAACGCCGAGCTCCTCGAGCTCGCGGGCGACCTCGACGCGAATCTTTTGACGGCTCACCTCGACGAACGGGGCAAGATGGGTCAGCGAAATCGACTGGCCACCATACTGGGAGGAAGCAACCTGGGCGATGATCTGCGTCGCGATGTTGCAGGCGGTCGAGAAGCTGTGCGGCTTCTCAATCAGCGTACCCGAGATAACAGTACCGTTCTGGAGCATATCCTCCAGGTTCACCAGGTCGCAGTTATGCATGTGCTGGGCAAAGTAGTCCGAATCATGGAAGTGGATCAGACCCTCATTGTGAGCATCCACAATCTCCTGGGGCAGCAGCACACGCTGGGTCAGGTCCTTGGAGATCTCGCCGGCCATGTAGTCACGCTGAACGGAATTGACGGTCGGGTTCTTGTTGGAGTTCTCCTGCTTGACCTCTTCGTTGTTGCACTCAATCAGCGACAGAATCTTGTCGTCGGTCGTGTTCTTCTGGCGCTTCAGGCTCTGAACATAGCGATAGATGATGTAATGGCGAGCGACCTCGTAGCAGTCGAGACGCATGATCTCGTCCTCGACCAGATCCTGAATCTCCTCGACCGACACGGTGTGGCCCGCGTTCTCGCATGCCTCGGCGACGTTTTGTGCCGCGTAAACCACCTGGCGGTCGGTAAGACGAGAGCTCTCCTCGACCTCCAAGTTTGCGGCGCGGATGGCATTGACGATCTTATCGAT
Organism: uncultured Collinsella sp.; assembly: GCA_958435545.1. Next base: position 18,577 of record CAUBGU010000002.1, on the reverse strand, counting down.
GTCAAAGACAACCTCGGTGCCGCTGCGCTTGATGATCTTCATCCTCTTGCCTCTTTCGTATCGTAGCCTCATCGCGCTTCAGAGCCAAACGATACCTGGCAGGGCTTGCCCCTGTCTTGCGGCGCCGTCGCGCAATCTGTGTTCTCGATAAACCATAAGCCTCCATGCGGACATTCCCTGGAGCCGATCAAGCGGCTCAAGGACACGTTCAAAAGAGGCAGTTAAGGTCTTCGTTCTCTGTCCGCCATCTATCATACGACAAAGAGGCATCTATATCCTGTATTCTTTTTTTAGGTCAAACACAACATATAGTGTTTCAGCAGGTCAAAGCAATTAGTCATTTTGCAGACGCATTAAAAATGAGGGGTTCTTGGCAAGTCGGTAAAACGCTACCAACACGGCTACCTGCATGGCAGTTATAAAACCCCCTTAGTCAAGCCGCTGACAAATCCTACCAAAATCAAGTCGCTCACGCCAAAAGAATCCAAAAGATTATGCTTGACCAACATGTTGCGGTCACGATCGGCCAGGACGTATGCAATCTGCCGGCACCTCTACGGGATGCGAAGACCATCGCGTACAGACCTTGGATCAATATTTGGTGGCTTATATTGGCGGCGTGCTTGGTGGCAAAACAAAACAGCCCAGAGGATATAGCCTCTGAGCTGCGAACATTTGGTGGGCGTTAGAAGATTTGAACTTCTGACCTCTTCCGTGTCAGGGAAGCGCTCTCCCCCTGAGCTAAACGCCCAAATGGAGCGGACAACGGGGCTCGAACCCGCGACCCCAACCTTGGCAAGGTTGTGCTCTACCAACTGAGCCATGTCCGCTTACGAGGATTAATCTTACGTGATGCCCGCATCCTATGCAAGAACTTTTTTTAAAAAGTTTTGCGACGCCCTCGCGAACCTCGCGAAGACATCAGCCACCACGGAAGGCGCAGGCAAACGCAAACTCGCCGCAAGAGGCCACTACATCTCGCCGAGCATGATCCAGGCAGAGCTGTCCTGCGCGAGCCTGCCGTCTGCAAGCGGTGATGAGGTGAGCAGGACCCTGCCCGCCGGCAGCTCCACAGGTGCTGCACCGAAGTTCGTCACACACGCCCAGCCGTTATCGCGGCGATAGGCGATGACGCCGCCCTCAGCGCCCTCGGCACCATCCGCAAGACCGGTGCGCCCGTCAAGATCGAGCCACGCAAGATCGTTGGCGCACCCGCGCAGCTTGCGCCGCAGCCAGAGGGCGTCACGATAGAGCGCAAGCATCGATGTCGGGTCCGCTTCTTCCTTATCGGCAGCATAATCGGAAAACCATGCAGGCTGCGGCAGATGAGGCGCTGCATCGGCGTCTGCCGGCGAAAACCCAAACGATCCGCCATGCGCGGGATCGTCCGCTGCCACCCACGGCAGGGGCACACGACAGCCGTCGCGCCCCTTCTCACGCTTCGGTCCGTGCGTATTGGTCGCAGTAGGGTCTTCGAGTGCAGCCCACGGGATATCAGCCACCTCAAAAAGGCCGAGCTCCTCACCCTGATACACGTATGCCGAGCCCGGAAGCGCCAGCTCAAGCAAAAGGGCCGCCCGCGCGCGGCGCTCGCCGAGTTCACGGTCCTCGTCATAAGACGACCCGTCGCGCAAGAGCCAGTCGAGCGCAATCTGGTGGTAGCGCGTCGCCTTGATTTGCGGCAGGGCATAGCGTGTCGCCACGCGCGGCACGTCGTGGTTGGAGAGTACCCAGGTCGAGGCGGAATCGGATTCGACGGCTGCCTTCAAGCCCTTCTCGATTGCAGTGTGCATGTCATCATAGGTCCAAGTGGCCTTGGCAAACTCAAAGTTGAATGTCTGGCCAAGCTCGCTGGGACGCGCGTAGAGATACTGGCGCTCGGGCAGCACCCACGCCTCGGCAACGGCACTGCGCGGCGGATTATAGCGGTCGAACACGCGGCGCCACTCGCGATAGATCTCGTGGACCTCATTGCGGTCCCACAGCGGATGGGTGCCGTCGTCAACCATGTCATCGCCCTCGGCGAGATGCCACCGGTCGAGGTCATCGCGGTCGAGATCCTTGGCGAGACCCTGCGCCACATCAATGCGAAAGCCGTCGACGCCTCGATCGCTCCAAAACGCCAGGACGTCGCAAAAGAGCGCGTGAACCTCAGGGCATGACCAGTCAAAGTCCGGCTGCTCGGGCGTAAACATGTGCAGATACCACTGACCGTCCGCAACACGCGTCCATGCGGGGCCGCCAAAGTTGGCATTCCAATTGGTGGGAGGCAGCTCGCCATGCTCGCCGCGACCATCGCGGAAGATATAACGGGCGCGTTCGGGCGATCCGGGGCCGGCGGCAAGAGCGGCTTTGAACCAGGGGTGCTGGTTGGATGAATGGTTGGGCACGATGTCGACGATGACCTTGATGCCGCGCGCGTGAGCCGCAGCGATCATGTCATCGAAGTCGTCAAGCGAGCCGAGACGTGGGTCGACATCGCAGTAGTCCGCCACATCATAGCCGCCATCGACAAGAGGCGAAGGGTAAAACGGGCTCAGCCAGATGGCCTCGATACCCAGTCGCTCAAGATAGTCCATCTGCTGGGTAATGCCCGCGATATCGCCCAGACCCGAACCAGTCGAATCCTTAAACGAGCGCGGGTAGATCTGATAGATCGCGGCATCGGACATCCACGAGCGCGAAGAAGACTTTTCTGTAGCCATGGGGCGTATCTCCCTTGCAACGAGGTTATGCGAGATGCCCACGATGATACGCCCAAAGCGGACATTCGCGACAAACAACGCCACAGCCACGCCCCAAAACGATCGCTCCCTCGCGGGTTCGAGCCCAGGCGACGGGTACGAAAAAGCCCGGCTACCGTAGTAGTCGGGCTGTTACGTTTGGAGCGGACAACGGGGCTCGAACCCGCGACCCCAACCTTGGCAAGGTTGTGCTCTACCAACTGAGCCATGTCCGCATATGTAAAACAAAACGGGCGCCGGAGCGCCCGGATGTTGCCTGGAGGCGAAGCCCGGATTCGAACCGGGGGTAAAGGCTTTGCAGGCCTCTGCCTTACCACTTGGCCACTTCGCCGAAAAAGGACCGCCTAAACGGTCCGGAAATGCAATGGAGCGGACAACGGGGCTCGAACCCGCGACCCCAACCTTGGCAAGGTTGTGCTCTACCAACTGAGCCATGTCCGCTTGCGGGTTATTAATTTACGCGAGTTGTCCAAAAGACGCAAGTACTTTTTTCAAAAAACTTGTCTGCCGCATGTTCTTAATAGCCAAACGCGCTAAAGCGATTGGCTAGGCACACGATTCCAGCGCTCCGCTAAACAGCTTCACCATCTGCACGCGCGTGCCGGCGCCGTCCGTACGACGAGCAACCTCCACGTTATCGACGAGCATACGCATAAGCTTGATACCACGGCCGCGTTCCTCAGATGCAACCGGCTCGCTCGTTTCATCGATAGAATAGCCGGCACCTCGATCAAGCACCTCAACCACAACGCGATCGCCATAGGCCTGAACCGTCAGGACGCACCCGATACCGCCCGCATGGTCATAGGCATTACCCAGCGCCTCCCCCGACGCCAATGCGACATCGTAGCGCTCGTCACGGCGCAACGGAAGCGATTCAAGGAGTTCGGCGATGCGATGTCGGTAGTATGGAAGATTCTCGATACCCTGACGGACCTCGACGCTCTTACTCCAGCGAGGCAGCTCCCCCACCGGAATGGCGGGAATAGACTCCCGTGCCGGCCCCGCGACATGAAGGATATCGACAAGACGAGCAATCTCCAAAAAGCGAACAACTTCACCTGATGCATTGACGAGCGAAAGCAGGCCTTCTCGCCTCATGAGCTCACGAGCGCGCGTAAGCAGGAATGCCAAGCCCGTCGAATCGATAAAGCTAACAGCCTGACAGTTGATGACAACACGACGCACGCCGCGGCCAATCAAAGCATCCAACCGCCGACGCAGCGCAGGCACCGTGGCGATGTCGATATCGCCTGGTGGCGTCAAAACCGCTATGTCATTCCACTCATTCATACGACCATGGTTCCCCAAAAAAGCCCACTCGATGCATTCGTTTCCCCAACCGTGCGGATTCAGCCCGTTCAGCGCCGTCTATGAACGACCCCGTAAAAACTCAAGGGACACCAATGCAATGTCATCGTCCAGCGCCGATTCGGTAAATCGGTCAAGCTCGCCCAAGACCTTGCCGCAAATGCCCGACACGCCCTCCCCCGAAACAGAAAGCAGAAGATCGCGCAAGCGCTGCTCGCCAAAGAACGCTCCGGTGCGGTCGCGGGCCTCAATCGTTCCATCCGTATACATGAAGAGCATGTCGCCGGGGGCGAACGTAAACACGCCTGTCTCGTACACCATACTCTCAAAGGCACCGATTACACCCGATTGGCATCCAAGTAGCTCGACCTCTCCCCCACGAGCCTCGCCGCCACCCAGTGGCATCGACTCTGGCCTGATGACCATGGTCGGAGGATGGCCCGCCGAACAATACGTTGCGCGTCCGGCTTTCAGGTCAATCTTGGCGATAAAGGCTGTCACGAACGTCTCGACCCTCGAAAAGCCCATGAGCATACTGTTAAGGGAGCGTGCCATGCGGGCCGGTCCAGCGCCCTCCCACGCATATGCCGTCAGAGCCGTCTTGACGAGCGCGGACATCGATGCGGCCTCAATGCCTTTGCCAGACACATCACCCAGAATCATGACGGCGCAGTCGTCGGGAAGACGGATGAGCGTATAGAAATCGCCGCCGACCAACGCCGAGTTCGTGGCCGACAGGTACACCGAATCGGTTGCGATACCCGGAACATCCCCCAGGGAATTTCTCATGCCGATCTGAAGGGTCTGAGCGATATGACGCTCCTCGCGCTTTTGAGATTCACCTTCGTAGATCAGTTCAAAGTCATGCGCCAAGTGCACCAAGTAGTCATATTCAAGGTCATCAATCGGCTCTTGGCTGCCATCACGAAGCAGTAGCGCGCGCGTCGTCGGGCTCTTCGCAACAGAAGCAGGAACAATTGCGTCGTTACTGTGCTTGCCATCACCCTTAGAGCGTGGTCGCCCCGCCTCGATGCCGGAGTCGACGTAGAGACCTTGACAAGGCAGACCATGCGCCCTAAGCCAGCCTCCCATAGGCATCGATTCGTCAACGCGAGTTATACGGACGTGTTTAAGGTCCTCGGCACTCGTACCGCCCAAAACAGATGCCTCAAAGCCATCAGGGCCAGCCCCCAGACGTGCCGCTGGCGCCGTCGTGGAAAAGAAAAGCTTCTCGGGATCGTCCGGCAAAGCAACGCGACTGCCGCCTTCAAAATCTATGACGTAGGAATCCAGACTGGCGTCATACTCAACAGGGCAAAAATGGCAGTTGAGCATATTGCAGATCTCGGACGATACCGCCTGGGTAGCCGCGACGGAATCGTCTAGAAAGGTAAACAACTCATCACGTAAGACATTGAGCGAGCGGCCAAGCTCGGCCGTGCGACGAGAGCGAAGACTCGATGCCATGCCGACCAGTTGGATAGACAAGTAATCGCAAATGACCTCGAGTACATTAACGTCATAGGCGAGCGGTGCCTGGGGGCGTTTCCAACCAACTTCCAGCACGCCAAGGATCTGCGTACCGTAAAAAACGGGAAGACAGATCTCGCTGCGGTACGGAGGCATATCCTGCATGCGCAACAGGTGCTTAGAACGATTGTCCAGGTCCATAAACATACCGGATGCGGCCTTATCACCCTTAAGGTCCTGTTGAATCGACAAGCGACAGGCACGCGACTCACGAAGAACATACGTCGGAATGCCAGCGCCATACGGCAAAAACTCAGGCAGGTAGCTGTCGTACAGCTCCTTGGAAACACCGCGAAGTTTAAAACCGCCGCTCTCAGAAAAATAGATAGCAGCACCCGAAGCATCGAGCGTTCCTACAAGCTGGTTCAAAACGGTATCAAGTAGGCTGGGCAGCTCATCGGAGCCCACGGTACTCATAATGACCGAGAGCGTGCCAGAGAGGCGCTTGTTAGCCACTCTAAGCTCCGAAAGAGCACGCTTGAGCTGACGGTCGTGCGAATACTGTTCTTCGATGCTATGGAGCGCCACCAGGACACGTGGCGCGCGGCGCCCAAAGATGCGTGGAGGCGTTACGGAGCCCGCACGAACCAAGACGGGGATAAAGGAGCCGTCACTCAGCTTGAGCATCAGTTCGTTCTCGGAGCCATCAGTTTCAAATGGCAGACGATGTTCCGTCGCACGTTCAAAAGCGGACGAGTACAGGACGTCTTTAACATCTCCACCAATGACGTCGGCGCGTTCCTCGCGCATCAAACCAAGTAAGCGATTATTCACATGCAGAATGGTTCCGTCGAGCTCGCAGATGATGACAGCATCGCTCGTGATCTCGACTAGTTGGGCAACGTCTGCCCACTCGTTGCGTTCAAGCGTTTCCATCGTGGACCCCACCGTCTATCGGTAACAAAAAAGCCTCCGAAGAGGCTTCTCAAATGCGATGGTGTCGGAGGCGGGACTTGAACCCGCATGACCAAAAAGCGGTCACTAGCACCTCAAGCTAGCGCGTCTGCCAATTCCGCCACTCCGACATGCTATGTTGTTGATTCGCGGTTCGTTTTGTTAGACCCGCGCGTTCAACGAGGAAGATAATAACCTATGATTCGAGAACTGTGCAAGCACTTTTTAGAAAAAAGTTTACGAATTTGTAAATGCGCAGGTAGATCTGTATGTCCGGCCCCGTATCGGTGTTGCCTCCCGGCGCATTCCGCAGGGGGAGCGATATTTTGCTGCGCACTTCGTGCTGCAAAATATCGCTCCCCCTGCGGAATGCGCCGGGAGGCAACACCGATTCGGGGCCTGCAAATACATACTTCAGGCACAGTTCTCAAACATGTTCTGGGAGCTGATGCAAATTTGGTGGCTCGGCTTTGCCGAGCCCTTATATGAGGAGGCCGGAGCTAAAGCTCCGGCCTCACTCAATTTCTCATCAGATTAAGTGAGCGATCGAGGAATCGCACTCCCCCTGCAGAGTTGCCGCAGGGCCCGCCCTGAAGTTATTTTTCAGAACACTCCGCACTGATATCTTCTGTATTGAAGACGTCGATGATGCACCCGTATACCATTGACGTCGACACCATCAGATGCGGACCGCGCGGTGACCCCACATTCCGCTGGCGCCCATGGGGCTGCCCTCGTTTCCTGACATGTCCCGCGCGGGCCGCGGCGAGCCGAGACCGCCGCATGACCTAATAGGAGCATGGAGCGATACCGCGGACCCGAACAACCGCATTCTATCGCGCCCCGTCAGTGTGCCGTCTGCCCGGTCCAGGCGAGCACGGAAAGAACGGAGCGAGACATGAGAACCGAATCGACACCCGGCGCCCGCGGGCCGGTCTTCTGCGGGGTCGACACCCACGCCGACTCGCACTGGCTGTGCGTCCTCGACTGGAGGGGCCGCAAGGTCCTGTCCCGCCAGTTCCCCGCCGACGCGGCGGGATACGAGGCGCTCGCCGGGGCGATCGCGGCGGCCGGGGAGCCGGCCTGCGTCGCGATGGAGGGGACGTCGTCCTACGGGGCGGGCCTCACCAGGCACCTCGCGTCGCTGGGGATGCCCGTGCGCGAGGCGCTCTCCCCGGCGAGGACGCAGAGGAGGCGCCCGGGGCAGGGGAAGTGCGACGAGTCGGACGCGGAGAGGGCCGCCCGCGCGGCGATGTCCGGCTCGAAGCTCGGGACCCCCAAGAGCCAGGACGGGTGGGTCGACGGGGTGCGCTGCATGCTCGCGGCGCGCTCCGGGGCGGTGAAGGCGCGGACCTCGGCGATCAACACCGCAAGGTCGCTGCTCACCACCGCGCCGGAGGGGCTCAGGTCGAGGTTCCGCGGCATGGGAGGGCCGAGGCTGATGGAGGAGCTCCCCTCCGTGCGCGCCGAGGGCGCGCTGGGCGCCGCGCTCGGAGCGCTGGCGGACCTGTGGGCGGCGGCGCGCGACGCGGCGCTCGACATGGAGCGCGCGATCGAGGCGTCCCTGGAGGAGAACTGCCCCGCGCTGCTGGCGATGTACGGGTGCGGGCCCGTGAGCGCGGCCAAGCTCGCGGTCGCGGCCGGGGACAACCCGGGCAGGCTGCGCTCCGAGGCGTCGTTCGCGGCGATATGCGGGGCCTGCCCCATCCCCGCCTCGAGCGGCAAGACCGTGAGGCACAGGCTCAACAGGGGCGGCGACCGGCAGGCGAACAGCGCGCTGCACGAGATCGCGAGGCAGAGGGTCATGCGCGACCCCGAGACCGCCGAGTACGCCGAGAGGGCCAGGGGGCGGGGAAAGAGCGACAGGGAGGTCATGAGGTGCCTCAAGCGCTACGTGGCCAGGGAGGCGTACCGGGCGCTGATGCGCCCGCACGAGATCAGGAGGCCCGAGGACGCCTCGGAGCTCGTGGCGGCCAGGCGCGCGGCGAAGGTCAGCCAGGTGAGGGCGGCGTCCATACTGGGCACCAGCGAGAAGTACATCTCGATGCTGGAGAGGGGCCAAAGGGAGCTCAAGCCCATAAGGAGGGCCTACGAGGCATGGGTCGAGGCCGGACTTCCGCTCGATTGGGACAGGCAGGCCTTCGAGGCCGAACGCAAAATGGATTCTAAAAAACACCTTGCCAAATAGGAGCGTCAGGACGCAAGAAACCCCCGCCGCACGAAGTGCGCAGCGGGGGTTTCTTGCATGTCCGAGGACGTTCTGAAAAATAACTTCAGGGCGGGCCCGAACGATAACAACCGACTACAGGTCGATGTGCGATTCCTTGATCGGGAACGGCTCCGCGAAGTGGCACGCGCAGCAGTGACCAGGTGCAACTTCCTTAAACTCGGGAAGCTTCTCAGAGCAGATACCCTGAGCGATCGGGCAGCGAGTGTGGAAACGGCAACCGGTCGGCGGATCCAGCGGCGACGGCGGATCGCCAGCGAGGATGATGCGCTTGCGGGTCTTCTGGATATCAGGATCGGGAACCGGCACGGCAGACAGCAGCGACTGCGTGTACGGATGGTGAGGCTCGCTGTAGAGCGTCTTCCAGTCCGAAACCTCAACCATCTTACCCAGATACATAACGGCAACGCGATCGGAAATGTGCTGCACGACGGACAGGTCGTGAGCGATAAACAGATACGCGGTACCGAACTTGTCCTGGAGCTCCTTAAGAAGGTTCAGAACCTGGGCCTGAATGGATACGTCAAGTGCAGAGACAGGCTCGTCGCAGATAATCAGCTTGGGCTTCAGAGCGAACGCGCGGGCGATGCCGACACGCTGGCGCTGGCCGCCCGAGAACTCGTGCGGATAACGGTTGATGTGCTCGGGATTCAGACCGACGACGTCCAGCAGCTCGCGGACGCGCTCGATACGCTCCTCCTTGGTACCCACGCCATGAATGGTCATGGGCTCGGAGACGATCTCGCCGATGGTCATACGGGGATTGAGCGAAGCATAGGGATCCTGGAAGATGAACTGCATCTCGCGACGCATGTCCTTGATCTCATGCTTGCTCATCTCGGCAACATCTTTACCCTGGAAGAACACCTTACCGGCGGTCGGCTTGGTCAGGCGCATGATGGTGCGACCCGTCGTGGACTTACCGCAACCAGACTCACCAACCAGACCAAAGGTCTCGCCCGGATAAATCTCGAACGAAATGTCATTTACTGCAGAGACAACACGCTTGGAGAAGCGCTTGGCGAACATGCCGGACTCAGCGGGGAACTCCTTAGAGAGGTGCTCGACCTTCAGCAGCGGAGTACGCTCGTTGGTATCTGCCATTACGCCTCGCCTCCCTTCTTGGAATCCTTGCGCGTACGGGACGTCTCAGGAGCGTTCTTGAGGAACTCGGGGTCACCGGAGTAGTGGCACGCAGAGTAATGACCAGACTCGGTGACAACGCGCTCGGGGCGCTGCTTGCGGCACTTGTCCGTCGCATAGGGACAACGAGGCGAGAACACGCAGCCCTCAGGCAGGTTCATGAGCGAAGGCGGGTTGCCGTGAATCGGCGTAAGCGGCTTCTTCTCTTCGATGGCCTGCTCCGGGATGGAGCGGATAAGACCCCAGGTGTAGGGGTGGCGACTCTCGTAGAAGATTTCCTCAGCAGTACCGAACTCGACGGGACGGCCGGCGTACATAACCATGATCTTATCGGCCATATCGGCAACGACGCCCAGGTCATGGGTAATCATGATGATGGCGTTGCCGTTCTTCTCCTGCATTTCCTGCATGAGCTCGATAATCTGAGCCTGAATGGTAACGTCCAGAGCCGTCGTGGGCTCGTCGGCAATCAGGATATCGGGATCGCAGGCAAGAGCCATAGCGATCATGACACGCTGACGCATACCGCCGGAGAACTGGTGCGGATACTCATTGACGCGTTTCTCGGGCTCGGGGATACCCACGAGGTCCAAAAGCTCGGTAGCGCGCTTGAGCGCCTCCTGCTTGGAGTAGCCACGGTGCAGACGAAGGCCCTCGCCCACCTGCTTGCCGATCTTATAGACCGGGTTCAAGGAGGTCATAGGATCCTGGAAGATCATCGCGATGTCGTTTCCGCGAATGTGCTGCATCTCTTCCTCGGTCATCTCGAGGATAGAACGACCGCGATAGCGAACGTCGCCGCCCTCGATCTTTCCCGGAGGCATCGAGATGAGGCCCATGATGGTCATGGCGGTCACGGACTTACCGGAGCCGGACTCACCGACGACACCCAGGGTCTCGCCGCGATCGAGCGTGTAGGACACACCGTCGACAGCGCGAACGACACCATCCTCGGTATGGAAATACATCTTAAGGTCATCGACCTCGAGCAGATGCTGGCCCTCGGGAACCGGCTGGTCCTTCAGGTCCACATAGTTCTTGTTCTTCTTCATCCTTATGCGTCCTTCATCTTGACGTCGAGGGCGTCGCGCAGACCGTCACCCAGCAGGGTGAAGGCGAGCACCGTCGAGAGAATTGCCAGACCGGGCATGATCATCATCCAGGGAGCAGTCAGAAGATACTGCTGACCGTCCTGAATCATGGAGCCCCACGAAGGCGTAGGCGGAATAACGCCCATGCCGAGGAAGGACAGAGCGGACTCGGTCAGAATGGCGCCACCAATGTTCATGGTCGCGTAGACCACGATGGAGGCGACGGAGTTCGGGAAGATGTGACGCACTACGATACGAGCATCAGATGCACCCATCGCGCGCGCAGCGTCAACATAGTCGTTTTCTTTGACCGTCAAGATTGCAGAGCGGAAGACGCGCGCAATCGAAGGCCAGCCGAGAATACCGATGGCGATAAAGACGTTCTGAAGACCACGGCCGATAACGGCGATCATGGCGACAACGAACAGCACGTACGGGAACGCCAGGAAGATGTCCGCACAGCGCATGATGATCGTATCCCAGATCCCGCCGTAGAAACCGGCCAGAGCACCCATGACCAGACCGATCACCGTGGAGATCGCGGTGGCCATAATGCCGACGGACAGCGAAACGCGTGCACCGTAGATAACGCGGACGAGAATGTCGCGACCAAGGGCGTCGGTGCCAAACGGGTGCTCTGCACACGGAGCCAACAGCGACGTCTCGGCCATGGTGGTCGAGTCGGAAGCCGTCGGCGAACCGAGCCAGGGCTTAGCCCACAGATCTGCGGTCAGGGCAACCAAAACGACGATGATGATCCAGCAGACACCGATAACGGCGAGCTTGTTCTTGCGAAGACGCTTAAAAGCGTCACCCCACAGCGTGCGGGACTTGGCGGGAGCAGATGCGGCCTTGGTGGCGGTAGCCTGCTCCTGAGACTGAGAATCAGTTTCCTGCATGAGACGTACCTCCCTTAGGCCTTATCCGACGGACCGCCAAGGCGGATGCGCGGGTCGAGGAATGCATAGCTAATGTCGACGAGCAGGTTAATCACCATGACGACGACGACGATGAGCGTAACGCCGCCCATAACGATGGGCCAGTCACGCATGCTAATGGCGCGATAGACCTCATAGCCGATACCGGGCCAGTTAAAAACCGTCTCGGTCAGGATGGCGCCCGAAAGCATGCCACCAAAGTCGACACCAATATAGGTAACGACGGGGATGAGTGCATTCTTAAGCGCATGCTTGACGATGATCGCGCGATTGGAGAGACCCTTGGCCTTTGCCGTACGGATGTAATCCTGGTTCATGACGTCAAGCAGCTGCGAGCGCATAATGCGGGCGGCATAAGCGGTCGAAACCGAAGCCAGCGTAATGGTCGGAAGCACATAGTGCATCCAATCCTGATACTGAGAGCTGGAACCGCCGGCACCCGAGATCGGCATGGAGATTGCACCGCCCGTAGCGTCCTTGAGGATGACGCCAAAGAACAGCTGCAGCAACATACCGAGCCAGAAGGCCGGGACCGCAACGAGGATCGACGTGGTGAGCGTTACCAAAATATCCCAGAAGGAATAACGCTTTACCGCCGAAATGATACCCGCACCGATACCCATGATTGCCTCGAGCACGATGGCGCACGCGGCAAGTTTGACCGTATACGGATACTTCTGGGCAAAAATTTCCGTAACCGGCAGCTTGCGCTGATACGAATTGCCCAGATCGCCATGAAGCAGGCCGTTCATGTAATACAAGTAACGGTCCACGAGCGACGTTTGAACGGGGTCGCCGTTCTCGTCAAGGATCGCGTTGCCGTCCTCGTCCGACTGGACCAGGTGATAGCGGACGCGAAGCTGAAGCTCCACCTCGGGGGACAGAGCCTTGTCTCCACCGATCAGCTTGATCGGATCTCCCGGCACGATATTCTGAAGGGCGAACAGAATCAGCGTAACGCCCAAAAATACCGGGATGAACTGAAGCACACGTTTAACGATGTACTTACCCATACCACTCCCCTATCTAGGGATTAACCTAAATGGGATGCCGATCGCCAGACCGGCATCCCAAAATTACCATCAGCCAGTTTACCCCAGGTTAGGGAGAACTGTATGTTTCCCATGAGGTCTACGTAAATACTTGACCCTCACGGAAGCTGCAAACTCTTAGGCGAGCTCAGCGGTACCCAGCTCAGCGTGCTTCTGCGGATCGACATAGAGGTGCTTGATGCGATCGGAGCCGACGATGGTGTGCGTGTAGAACATCACCGGGATGACCGGGCAGTCGGCAGCGACCATAGCGTCGGCCTCCTGCATCTTAGCAACGCGCTCTTCGTCGTCAACCGTGGTGCGAGCCTCGTTGACCTTGGCGTCGAACTCGGGGTTGTTGTAACCGGAGCGGTTGTCGCCACCGAGGGAGTCGGAGTGGAACAGCGGATACAGGAAGTTGTCCATAATCGGGTAGTCGGCAATCCAACCCAGACGACCGAACTGATAGTTAAAGTTCTGGTACTGCTCGAGCAAGGCAGACCACTCAGGGGTATCGGAGACAGCGGTAACGCCAACCTTGGCGAGGTCACCGATGATGGACTCCATGATCTCCTTGTGGCCACCATCCTGGTTGTAGGAAAGGGTCACGTTAATGCCACGATCGCCGTTAGCGCCAGCGGGAGCAACCTTGTCCAGGTACTCGTTAGCCTTGTCGACGTCGTAGGCGCAGAACTCCCATGCGCCCTCCTTGTAGCCATCGATGCCCGGAGGAACAATGCCGTCGGCGGGGGTACGGGTACCCTTGAAGATAGTCTTGCAGATGGCCTCACGGTTGATGGCCAGGGAGATACCCCTGCGCAGGTCGGCGTTGTTAAACGGCTCGGCCGTGTTGTTGCAGGTCAGGTAGTAGGTGGAAGGCTCGGAGCCGAGCAGCATGCGCTCGCCGTCACCCATGGTGTAGCCGTCCTTGGACACGCCGCGATCCTTCTTGGCGGCATCGATCTGAGCGACGGGAACGTCGCAGACATCGAGGTTACCGGCCTGGAACTCCTTGTAAGCGGTCTCCATGTCCTTGATGACCTGGAAGTGGATGCCATCGATCTTGGCCTTGTCGCCATAGTAATCGTCGAACTTCTTGAGGTTGATCTCCTGACCATCCTCCCACTTGCCGTCCATCATGAACGGGCCGTTACCGACCGGTGCAAGGTAGAAGCTCTTGGCATCGGACTCGGCGCACTCGGGAACCGGGGCCAGAGCCGGGTGAGAGGCGACGAAGGGGAAGTCGGCGTAAGCGGAAGACAGCTTGACGACGAGGGTCTCATCGTCGGGGCAGGTAACACCGCTGAGTTCAGTAGCGTTACCGGCAAGCAGATCGTCATAGCCCTCGACCATGGAAAGGTGATAGGAGACCTCGGAAGGGCCATACTCGGTAGCGATGGCCGACTTGGTGTTGACCAGACGCTCCCAACCGAGCTTGAAGGACTTGGAGGTAACGTCGTCACCGTTGTGGAACTTGGCCTTCTTGATCTTGAAGGTGAACTCGGTGGCGTCGTCGTTGGCCTCGAAGGACTCGCAAGCCAGCGGAACGATCTCGCCCTTCTCGGCGTCATAAGAGGTCAGAGCGTCAAAGAGCTGGTACTCGACCTGAGTGCCCTGGTCCTCCTGGACATTGTAGGGGTCGATGCAGACCGGGTTGTTGATGTAGAAGTTCAGCGTCGAACCGGACTCAGAACCGGAAGCGTCGCCGCCCTTCTTGCCGCATGCGGCAAGAAAAGCCATGGAGCTCGCAGCAAGGGTACCGCCGACAAAGGCGCGACGACCCATAACGGGCTGGTGGAACATAGAATCAGCCATGCCATCCTCCTTATGAGATAGGACAAAGTAAGTTCGGTCGGGCAACGTCAAGACAGCCCAATCGAACCATTCAAACGCGGTCCGCCGTTTTGGCTGGTTATACAAAGCGGACCAACGTATTGCAATACAGTAGCGCATTTTATGCACGATTTGGGGCTAATTCCGGTTAACGGTCGAGATTTTCTTTAGTTGGGCGAAGTATATGAGGATATTTTGACTCTGTTACAAATATGTAAACAAAAAGGGTCCCGCACTTGCGGGACCCTTTTCAAGTATTTATGCGGCTCGTGATTAGTAGCCCACGATGCCCTGCGGGAAGAAGAACATGCACAGCACGACGCACACGGCAAACACGACAGCCATGATGACGGTCAGGCGGTCAAGGTTCTGCTCCATAACGCCCGTGGCAGAGCTGGAGTTATACAGCGAGCTGGCAATCATATCCGAAACGCCGGTACCCTTACCGGAATGCATCAGGACGAGAATCGTCAGCGCCACGGCAGAAACAGCCCAAACGACAAACAGAAGAATCTGGAACGGACCCATAGATAAGCTCCTTAATAGAACAGTTCAAACTCCAGTACTGTACCACAATCCCCCGCTCTCCCCTACCTGCCACTCAAGGACGGGGTGGAAATGGCAGAAACACCAAAAGGGGGGTTGTCCGGTTGTGGACAACCCCCTTGCTAGAAAACGGTATTTGTTTTCTATTAGGCCTCGGTAGCGAGCACGCGGCCCGTCATCTCGGCGGAAGGCTCAATACCAGCCATGGTGAGCATGGTCGGAGCGATATCGGAAAGACGGCCGTCCTCGATACCGGTGAGCTTGGCCTTCTCATCAACGATGATGAACGGCACGCGGTTGGTGGTGTGAGCCGTAAACGGATGCTTGGAACCGTCGGAAGCAACGTCAAACATGTGATCGGCGTTGCCGTGGTCGGCGGTAATCAGTGCAAAGCCGCCCTTGGCGAGAATCGCCGGGACAACCTTGGACAGGGCATCGTCAACAGCCTCAACGGCCTTAACGGCAGCGTCGAA
This sequence comes from uncultured Collinsella sp., assembly GCA_958435545.1. The sequence continues at coordinate 2,816 of CAUBGU010000002.1, read as the reverse complement.
GACACCGGTGTGACCAACCATGTCGCAGTTCGCGAAGTTCACGATGTAGAAATCAGCGCGATCCTCGTTGATGGCGGCGACGAGCTTCTCGGTAACCTCGGGAGCGCTCATCTCGGGCTGCAGATCGTAGGTAGCAACCTTGGGGGAAGCGACGAGCACGCGCTCCTCGCCCTCCTTGGGCTCCTCGATGCCACCGTTGAGGAAGAACGTCACGTGGGCGTACTTCTCGGTCTCGGCAGTGTGCAGCTGCTTCAGGCCATTGGCGGCGATAACGTCGGCCAGGACGTTCTCGGGGAACGTCTTGGGGAAGGCGACCTCGACGTCAAACGTCGGATCATACTCGGTCATCGTCACAAAGTGCGAAAGCTTGATCTGCTCGCGCTCAAAGCCGTCGAACTCCTTGTCCGTGAACACGCGGGTCATCTGACGAGCGCGGTCGGGACGGAAGTTGAAGAAGATGGCCGCGTCGCCCTCGTGAATGCCCTCGTTGTGGGCAGCGAAGGGCTCGACGAACTCGTCGCCGCGCGGGTCCTTCTCGTAGTAGGCCTTGATACCGGCAACGGGGTCGGTATCAGCATCGGACGCGTTGACCATGACGTCGTAGGCGCGCTGGATGCGCTCCCAACGATTATCGCGGTCCATGGCCCAATAACGGCCCGAGACGGTGGCAACGCGAGCGTCGCAACCGGTCTCCTCGGAGATCTTAGCCAGGAAGGCGCAGAACTCACTCATGTAGCCGGCACCGGACTGCGGGTCAACGTCGCGGCCATCCATGAAGGCGTGGACGCGAACGGTCTTGACACCGTGCTCGGCAGCCATCTTGACCAGAGCCTCGACGTGGTTCATGTGGGAGTGAACGCCGCCAGGGCTCATAAGGCCCATGAGGTGGAGAGTCTTGCCGTCAGCCTTGACATCGTCCATGGCCTTGACGAAAACCTCGTTCTTGGCGATGGAGCCGTCCTTGATGGCATTGTTGATGCGCGAAAGCTCCTGGAACACGATGCGACCGGCACCGATGTTGAGGTGACCCACCTCGGAGTTGCCCATCTGGCCGTCGGGAAGGCCCACGTCCTCGCCCGAAGCACCGAGCGTGGTGTGAGGATACTTCTCGTACAGGCCATCAAGGAAGGGCGTCTTGGCAGCGGCGACGGCGTTCTCGCCATCAGCCGGAGCCAGGCCGCAGCCGTCCATGATAATCAGGAGTGCAGGAAGATGACGTTGTGCCATATGTCCTACTCGCCTGCCTTGACGACCATAGAGGCGAAGTCGGCAGCCTTGAGCGAAGCGCCGCCCACGAGGGCGCCGTCAACGTCGGGCTTGGCGACGAGCTCGGCGATGTTACCGGGCTTGGCGGAACCACCGTAGAGAACGCGGATGCCGTTGGCGAGCTCCTCGCCGAACATCTCCTTGAGGGTCTCACGGATAGCGCCGCAGACCTCCTGAGCATCCTCGGCGGTAGCGGTCTTGCCGGTGCCGATGGCCCAGATGGGCTCATAGGCGACGACGACCTGCTTGGGGCAGGTGATCTCAAGACCAGCAAGGCCAGCCTTGACCTGGTTCACGACGTGCTCGACATAGGTGCCGGCCTCGCGGACCTCAAGGGACTCGCCGCAGCAGAAGACGGGAACAAGGCCGGCGGCAACGAGAGCCTTGGCCTTCTTGTTCTGGTCCTCGTCGGTCTCGTGGAAGTAGTCGCGACGCTCGGAGTGACCGATGATGCAGTAGGTGCAGCCAGCGGACTTGAGCATGTCGCAAGAGGACTCACCCGTGAAGGCACCCTTGGCCTCCCAGTACACGTTCTGTGCACCGAGGGCGATGGGGGCAGCCTGAATGCGGTCATGAACCGTGGTGATGTCGATGGTCGGAGGGCAGACGAGCACCTCGACGCCAGCCGGAACCTCGGGCAGAGCCTGAGCCAGCTCGTCGGCGAGCTTGGCGGCCTCGGCGACGTCGTTGTTCATCTTCCAGTTACCAGCGATAAGAAGGGTGCGATTAGGCATCGAGAAGCGCCTCCACTCCGGGCAGGGCCTTACCCTCGACGAGCTCCATGGAAGCGCCACCACCGGTGGAGATCCAGCTCATCTTGTCGGCCAGGTTGAACTTGTTGACAGCTGCGACAGAGTCACCACCGCCGATGATCGAGGTGCAGTCAGCCTCGGCGAGAGCCTCGGCGATAGCCTGGGTGCCGTGAGCAAAGTTGTCAAACTCGAAGACGCCCATGGGGCCGTTCCAGAACACGGTCTTGGCGCCCTTGACAGCCTCGGCATAGAGCTCCTCGGTCTTGGGACCGATGTCCATACCCTCACGATCGTCGGGGATAGCGTCGGAAGCAACAACCTCGGGGACAGCGTCCTCGCCAAAGTGATCGGCAACACGGTTGTCGATGGGGAGTAGGATCTTGACACCCTTCTCCTCGGCCTTCTTGAGCATCTCGCCGGCGCGCTCGACCCAGTCCTCTTCCTTGAGGGACTGACCAACGGTCAGGCCCTGAGCCAGGAAGAAGGTGTAGGCCATGCCGCCACCGATAATCAGGGTGTCAGCGGAGTCGATGAGGTGATCGAGAACACCGATCTTGGAGGAAACCTTGGAACCGCCGACGATGGCGACGAAGGGACGCTCGGGCTCGGCGAAGATGCCGGTCAGCGTGTCGACCTCCTTCTCGAGCAGGAAGCCAGCGACGGCAGGCAGGTAAGCGGCGGGGCCCACGACGGAACCCTGGGCGCGGTGAGCGGTGCCGAAGGCATCGAGAACGAAGACGTCGCCATAGGAAGCGAGCTTCTTGGCGATCTCGGGATCGTTCTTCTTCTCACGCTTGT
>CAUBGU010000001.1 GCA_958435545.1 uncultured Collinsella sp. | reverse complement strand
GCTTTGAGCTTATCGGCGCGGGCGATACCGCGGGCGATGTCGAGATTGTCTCGCTGGTCGCCGAGGCCGTGCGCGAGCTGGCACTTCCCGATGCGCGCATTATCGCAGGCAGCGTGCGTCCTTTTAAGGAATTGCTCGCGGTATGCGAGGATCGTGAGCTGGCTGCCGAGGCCCTGCGCTGCGTGCATGCCAACGACTTTGTGGGCCTCGATGCCCGCGTGGCGGTAAGCGTCGAGTCCGATGCCGTCAAGGCCGCCATTAGCGAGCTGCCGCGTCTGCACGGCGGTGCCGAGGTGCTCGACCGCGTGGACGCGCTGCTGGAGGCCGCCGGTATCGTCGCGCCGCTGACGCGCGAGCTGCGTGCCCTGGTCGAGGGCCTGGCACCCGAGGACGCCCAGGTGCTGTCGTTCGACTTCTCTATCATGAACTCTTTCGATTACTACACGGGCCTGGTCTTTAAGGCTTATGCCGGCGGACTGCCCGATCCGGTCGGTTCGGGCGGACGCTATGACTCCATCTTTACCGGCGCATTTGGCGACGGTATCGAGGTGCCGGCGGCGGGCTTCGCCTTTTCGCTCGAGCGCCTGGAGGCCGCGCGCACCTCGGCCGAGGATGCCGCTTCCGATGGCGATCACGCCGCGGGCCGTGGCGCCGAGGGTCCGCTGCGCATTGCCGTGCCCAAGGGCTCGCTCAAGGCCGACACGCTCGACGTGCTTGAGTCCGCGGGCTTGGATGTCTCTGAGCTGCGCGATCCCGGTCGTCATCTCATCGTGCGCGGTCGCGACACGCGTGCCGGCGAGGGCGCGGTCGGCGATATCGAGTTTGTCATCGTGCGTCCCAGCGATGCGCCTGCCTTTGTGGGCTGCGGTGGTGCCGATTGCGGCATCTGCGGTTGGGACTCGCTCATCGAAGCGGACCTCAACCTGCTGCAGCTGGTAGACCTGGGCTATGGCCTGTGCACCTTTATCGAGGCGGAGCCCGCGTGGCGCGCCGGTCAGGCCGGGCGCAACTATGCCCGCCGCGGTTCGCTTCGCGTGGCAACCAAGTATCCGCGCATCGCGAGTGCCTGGTATGCCGAGCGAGGCGTGAACGCCGACATAGTTTCGCTGCACGGCAACATCGAGTTGGGCCCCATCGTCGGCATGACCGATCGCATCGTGGACATTACCGCCACGGGTGCCACGCTGCGCGACAACGACCTGGTCATCACCGGGCGCATCATGGACTGCACGGCCCGCTTCTTTGTCAATCCGGGTGCCGCGCGTCTGGATCCGCGCGTACGCAATCTGGCCGATCGATTGGCGGCAGCCGTGAAGGACAAGCATTTTGAGCCCGTTGCGGGCTCGGCACAATAGCGCGAGCACGTACGGGCGCCCCAACGTCCGGGCTGCGGGCTGATTGGCACCGCCGCCCGGTCTCTCGTTTCTCGAACAAAACCTCGACCGATAGGGGATACCGATATGAAGACCATCAAGCTTGCTCCCGGTGAGCGCCTCGTTACCAACCAGCTCAACCGCAAGGGTGTGCTGCCGCAAAACATCGTCGACGCCGCCCGCGATATCGTGGCCAACGTGCGTGCCAACGGCGATGCCGCGGTGCGCGATTACTGTCAGCGTTTTGACGGCGTCGAGCTGCAGAGCTTCCGTCTGCCGCAAGAGCAGATCGATGCCGCGCTCGAAGGCCTCGATCCCGCTTTTGTCGCGGCGCTCGAAAAGGCTGCACGCCAGATTCGTGAGTTCCACCAGCGCGAGGTCGAGCAGAGCTGGTTTACCACGCGTGCGGACGGCACGATGCTCGGCGTTAAGGTGACCCCGCTCGCGGCGGCCGGCATCTACGTGCCGGGCGGTCGCGCGCAGTATCCCTCCACGGTGCTCATGAATGCCATTCCCGCCAAGGTTGCCGGCGTCAAGCGCGTGGTCATGGTGACCCCGCCGCAGAAAGATGGCCTGATCAGCCCGTATACGCTCGCCGCGGCAAAGCTCGGCGGCGTGGACGAGATCTATATGGTGGGTGGCGCTCAGGCCGTGGCCGCGCTGGCGTACGGCACCGAGACCATTCCGCGCGTCGACAAAATCACCGGCCCGGGCAACGCTTTTGTTGCCGCTGCCAAACAGATTGTCTCGGGCGACGTGGGCATCGACATGGTCGCCGGCCCGTCCGAGGTCTGCGTGCTGGCCGATGCTACGGCCAAGCCCATGGTGGTCGCGGCCGACCTGATGGCTCAGGCCGAGCACGATCCGCTGGCAGCCTGCTATCTGGTGACCTGCGACGAGCAGTTTGCGCGCGAGGTCGAGGCGGGTATCGACATCCTGGTGTCGCAGTCGCCGCGTGCCGAGATCACGCGTGCCTCGCTCGATAACGAGGGCACCATCGTAGTGGCCGCCGACATGGCTGCCGCTGTCGAGGTCGTGAACACCGTGGCGCCCGAGCACCTTGAGCTGCACTGCAAGGACGCGATGGGTCTGCTCGGCGGTATTCGCAACGCCGGCGCCATCTTTGTGGGCGCTTGGAGCTCCGAGCCGCTCGGCGATTACGTTGCCGGCCCCAATCACACGCTGCCGACCGGCGGCACGGCCATGTTCTCCAACCCGCTTTCGGTGGAGGAGTTCGTCAAGCGCTCGAGTGTCATTTGCTATACGCCCGAGGGCCTGCTCTCCGATGCTCCCGCTACGCAGCGTTTGGCCGAGGCCGAGGGCCTGTGGGCACACGCGCTTTCTGCCGCACTGCGTCGCCGTGTGCTGGAGCAGGGCGAGGATGCCGTGAGCGCCGAGTCTCTGGCCGCGGCCGACCTGACCAAGGTCGCCTGGCCGGGCGACGCCGTGGCGACGGTTGCCGAGGGCGTGGACCTGGCGGCTGCAAGCGCGAATGGTGCTGACGCGGTCGTCGAGGAGGCCTAATATGGCCGAGCTGACGCCCCGCATGAAGGAGCTCGTCCAGTCCTACTTGACCGGCATTGAGCCCTACGATCCCAACTTTACGCCCACGCGCATCAACCTTTCGGCCAACGAGAACACCTATCCCGTGCCGGCCGGCGTGCGCGAGGCGGTCGACGCCGCCCTGGCTGCCACGCCGCTCAACCGCTATCCCGATCCCATGTCTAACGACCTGCGCGACGAGCTTGCTGCCTGGCATGGCGTGACGCGCGAGAACATCTGCGTGGGAAACGGCGGCGACGAGCTGCTCTATAACTATCTGCTGGCGTTTGGCGGCGCGGGGAGGACTCTACTCAACTGCCCACCGTGCTTTAGCGAGTACGCGTTCTTTGCGTCGCTCTGCCAGACCGAGGTGCGCGACGTGTGGCGCGACCCCGCGACCTTTGAGCTTGACCAGGCAGCTGTGCTCGCAGCGGCGCCCGAGTGCAGCCTGGCGATCGTGACCTCGCCCAACAATCCCACGGGTGACGTGGCACCGCTCGACTTTGTCGCGGCCCTGTGCAATGCCTGCCCCGGCGTGGTGATGGTCGATGAGGCCTACGTTGAGTTTGCCGACGATTCGTTTGGCGCGGCCACCACGGCGCAAGGGCTTATCGCCGAGCATCCAAACCTGGTGATTCTGCATACGCTGTCCAAGGCGTTTGGCGCCGCCGGCACGCGTTTGGGCTACGTGATCGCGGCACCCGAGGTCATCGATGTGTTCGCGGCGATTCGCCAGATCTACTCGGTCAATGTGCTGAGCCAGGCGGCGGCGCTTGCCTGCGTGCGTGCGCGCGATGCGTATGCGCCCGTGGTGGCGCAAGTTACATCCGAGCGCGAGTGCGAGTTGTGCGCCCTGCGTGCAATGGCTGCCGAGGGCATGCCCGTGGAGGCATGGCCGAGCGCGGCGAACTTTGTGCTCGTGCGCACGCCGCATGCCACGCGCGTGCGCGAGCGTCTGCGTGATGAGTATTCGATTTTGGTGCGCGACTTTAGCTATGCGCCGGGCCTTGCGGACTGTCTGCGCATCACTGTGGGTACGCCGCAGGAAAACGACGAGGTGCTGGCTGCGTTTGCCGCGCTGGTGAAGGAGGAGATGTAGATGGGCCGTTATGCCGAGGTGACCCGCAAGACGGGTGAGACCGACATTGTCGTCAAGCTCGACCTGGATGGAACCGGTACGTGCGATATCTCGACCGGCGTGCCGTTTTTCGACCACATGCTCAACGCCTTTGGCCGCCATGGCCTGTTCGATTTGACGGTGCATGCGGTGGGCGATGTTGAGGTCGATGCGCATCATACCGTCGAGGACACGGGTATTGTGCTGGGCGAGGCGTTCTGCCAGGCGCTGGGCGACAAGGCGGGCATTACACGCTTTGCCGACGCGGCGATTGCCATGGACGAGACGCTCGTGATGGCCGCCGTGGATATCTCGGGCCGCGGGCAGGCCTATTGCGAGCTGCCCGTGCCAACCGAGCGCGTGGGCACCTTCGATACCGAGCTGGCTGTCGAGTTCTTCTACGCTTTTGCGCGCGACGCCAAGCTCACACTGCATGTGCGCGAACTGGCGGGCGGCAACTCGCATCACATTATCGAGGCCGCCTTTAAGGCCGTGGGCCGCACAATGCGCCGCGCCTGCGAGCTCGATCCCCGCGTGCAGGGCATCCCCAGCACCAAGGGCTCGCTGTAACCTGCCAAAAAGGGACAGGTTTTGAATGGGGAAAGGGAGGGTCGCGTGGGCGAACCGAAGATCGTGGTGGTCGACTACCATAAGGGTAACTTGTCGAGCGTCGTGCGCGGGCTTGTGCGCGCCGGTGCCGCTGCCTGCACGTCGGACGATCCGGAGCAGATCTGCAACGCCGACGGCCTGGTCATCCCGGGCGTGGGCGCGTTCTATGACGCGATCGCCTTTATGCGCCAGAGCGGCGAGGCGGACGCGGTGCTCGATGCCGTCGCCGCCGGAACTCCGCTGCTCGGCATCTGCCTGGGCCTTCAGCTATTTTTTGAGCGCGGCAACGAGGGCGTGCCTGCGGACGAGGGCGCGATTGCCGGCGGTAACGCCCCCGAGCAGGCTGGCAGTCCCTGGGTCGATGGGCTGGGCATTATGCGCGGCTCGTGCACGCGCTTGGAGTCGAGTCGCCTTAAGGTGCCGCACGTGGGCTGGGACCAGGTGCACATGACGCCCGCCGGTGCGGCCGATCCACTGCTTGCCGGTTTTGCCGAGGGTGCCAACATGTATTTCACCCACAGCTATGCGGTGGCCGATGACACCGATGCCGCCGATGTGCTGGCACGCACACACTATACGCGGAGCTTCCCATGCATCGTGCGCCATGGCAACGTGTGGGGCTGCCAGTTCCATCCCGAGAAATCCTCCGCGCTGGGTCAGCGCATCCTTAAGAACTTCGTCAACATCGTCGAGGAGGCCGGCCGATGATCCTGTTTCCCGCAATCGATCTGATCGGCGGCAAGGTCGTGCGCCTGGAGCGCGGCGATCGCAGCCGCTGCAAGGTATATTCCGACGACCCCGTGGCCGTTGCCCGCTCCTTTGTCGAGCAGGGCGCGAGCTGGGTGCACGTCGTCGACCTGTCCGCTGCCTTTGGCGAGGGCGAGGACGCGTGCGCTGCCAACTCGGCGGCGATTAAGGCCATCTGCGGCGTCGACGGTCTGTCCGTAGAAGTGGGCGGCGGTGTCCGCTCGCTCGCGCGCATCGACGAGCTGGCCGGCTATGGTGCTCGCCGCATCGCGTTGGGCACCGTGCTGGTGACCGAGCCAGGTTTTGCCGAGGTGGCGGCTCGTGGCTTTGGCGAGCTGCTGGTGGCTGACATTGCCGCACGCGACGGCCAGGTCAAGGTGAACGGCTGGCGTGACGGTGCAGGCGTGGCGCTCGACGATGCCGTGGCGCAGCTTTCCGAGCTGGGCTTTAAGCATCTGGTGTATACCGACATCGCGCGCGATGGCATGCAGACGGGCATCGATGTGGCGGCGTATCGTCATGTGGCCGAGGTCGCTGGTTTTCCCGTTGTGGCTTCGGGCGGCATCTCGACGCTCGACGACATCCGCGCACTGGCCGCGGTGGGTGAGGGCGCGATTGAAGGCGCCATTACCGGTCGTGCGCTCTATGAGGGCAGCTTTACGTTGGCCCAGGCGCTCGCCGCCGCCCGAGGGGAGGAGTAGATCATGCTTACCAAGCGTGTAATTCCCTGCCTGGACGTCAAGGACGGCCGTGTGGTCAAGGGCGTCAACTTTGTGAGCCTGCGCGATGCGGGCGACCCGGTGGAGCTGGCCCGCGCCTACGACCGCGAAGGTGCGGACGAGGTCGTATTTTTGGACATTACCGCGACGAGTGACAACCGTGCGACGACCATCGAGATGGCGGCGCACGCAGCCGAGGAGCTCGCTATTCCCTATACCGTGGGCGGCGGCTTTCGCGACTTGGCGGGCATGCGGACCATGGTTGCCGCCGGTGCCGATAAGGTGTCGCTCAACTCTGCCGCCGTGCGTGACCCGTCGCTGATCAGCCAGGCTGCCGCGGCGTTTGGCAGCCAGGCCGTGGTCGTGGCGATCGATGCCAAGCGCGTCGGTTTGCCCGGAGAGCCGGGTGCCGATAGGTGGGAGGTCTTTACCGCGGGAGGCCGCAACGCCACGGGTATCGACGCGGTGGCGTGGGCCGAGGAAGCGGCTCGTCGCGGCGCCGGCGAGATCTTGCTGACCAGTATGGACCGCGACGGCACCAAGGCCGGCTTTGACCTGGCGCTCACCCGCGCCGTGGCGCGCGCGGTGCCGATTCCCGTCATCGCGAGCGGCGGCGTGGGCACGCTCGAGCATTTTGCCGAGGGCGTGATCGAGGGCGAAGCCGATGCCGTGCTGGCGGCCAGCGTCTTTCACTTTGGGACCTTCAGCATTCGCGAAGTCAAAGAGTATATGGCCAGCCAAGGCATTCCTGTGAGGTTGGACTTCTAGTGCTGCGGGCTGCGCTGCGGCTTGCCCAGGCACCGCATCTTGCCGCTCAAACCGTCGCTCGCGTACCAAAGTACGCGTCGCTCCTCTTTCGCGGCAACCTGCGGCACCTGGACAACCCTCGCCGACCTGTGGGGTTTCGTTTGTTACTTGGGAGGAATGATGACTGGGGTGGTAAATGCTACCGAGCTTAAATATGACGCCAAGGGGCTGATTCCTTGTGTTGTTCAGCAGTATGACACCGGCGAGGTGCTTATGGTTGCCTGGATGAACGAGGAGTCGGTGGGGTTGACGCTCAAGACCGGCACCACGTGGTTTTGGAGCCGTAGCCGCCAGGAGCTCTGGAACAAGGGAGCGACGAGCGGCAATATGCAGGAGGTCAAGGAACTCTGGGCCGACTGCGATAGCGATACGCTGCTGGTCAAGGTCGACTCGCCGGGTCCGGCCTGCCACACCGGCAACCGTACCTGCTTCTTTAAGAAACTCGCGTAGGGCGGGCGCTCGACTAAGCGCTTGGCCAACCAGAAAGGATTGAACCATGGGTGTGCGCACTGCGAATGTTCAGGATGGAAATATCGGTGAGACGCTGACGGGGTTGGCCGAGGTGATTCATGGTCGTCGCGACGCATCGCCGCAGGAGAGCTACACCGCTCGCCTGTTGACCGACGTCGAGGACGAGCTGCTCAAGAAGCTTGCCGAGGAGGCGAGCGAGGTCATCATGGCCTGTAAGGATAACGACCACGATCACATTCGCTACGAGGCCGGCGACCTGGTCTACCACCTGCTCGTGACGCTTGAGCGCTACGGCATCACCCTCGACGAACTGGCCGGCGAACTCAACGCCCGCCGCCACTAGTCATTGGGGACGTTCTTAAACGACTAGTCGTTTGGGACAGTCTTTGCCGGCGCTGCCAAATAGCATGCCCAATTACTACGATGAAACTGGATCTGCTGACCACACGTCGATTTTGAGCAAATCGTCAACGCTTCTACCTGCGGTTTTATTTTCCACATTAAGCCGATGGTCGGAGGTTTGCGGTTCATCGTAGTAAACGGGCGTTCTTTTTGGCGGGTGGTGTTGCACGGGCGTCGGTGGTGAGCAAAACGACCTGTTTTCCTCCGTCCCCAAGGGGTCATTTGTGAAGAGTGTCCCCAACGACTAGTCTTAGGCGAGGGGCGTGGGCTCCCATTCTCCGGTGAGGTGGGGGATGTCGAAGGTTCGATAGCCACAGTCGTAGGCGTGGGCCTGGGCCTCGCGGATGTTCCAGCAGATATCGCAGGCGCGGTGCGCATCCGAACCAAAGGTAATGGGCACCTCGGCATGGGCAAAGCAACGCAGCAATCCGGTCGCGGGGTAGTAGTCGTCGAGCCCCTTGCGCGGCGCGGCAGTCGAGACCTCAACGCGGCGGCCCGTGTCGTGTGCACACTCTGCCATCTGCTCCCAGAATGGCGCGGGGTCAAAGTCGGGCGCAAAGCCTTCCTTCGAAAAGCGCATGACCAGGTCGGGGTGGGCCATTACATCAAAGTTAAGCGGGCTTTCACAGGCGCGGCACCAGTTATCGACATAGCGCTCCCACACGCCGCGTACGCCCAGGTTTTCCCAAACATGCAGGTCGGTGTCATCGTCGACCCAGCCACAAAGCGAATCGGGCGTATCGGGACGAGCGACGTCCTCCGTCCCCGCCGTGCCCGCAGCACCGGCCATGATATCGCCCGGATCGCCAGTCCAGTGCACACTGCCCAAGCGCACTATGGCACCCGCTGACCAGCGCTCGACCAAAGGCTCGCAGCCCTCGTACCAATCGCATTCAAAGCCATAGATAAGCTCGAGCTCCGGCGCAATCTGCGCGGCAAGCTTGCGGGCGTCCTCAAAGGCCAGGCGATGTGCCGGCAGGTCGCCCTCGACAACCTGCACTTCGCAGTTGGCGTCCATGCTGGCGGGTAGGGTGAGGTGGTCAGTCGAGACCATGACGTGGCACCCGGCCGCAGCAGCGGCGCGAACGTTGTCCTCAAACGAGGCGTGCCCGTCCGAAAACGAGGTGTGGGTATGGCAATCGACCAGCGGGCAAGCAGACATGGCAGCTCCTTTGCGTCAGGCGAATTCGCTCCATTGTAGCGGCGCGGCTCTCGATGCGACGAGCGCGCCGGGGTGTCGGTTTCTTGCGGACAGGGAAAATCGCGCTCATCGCGCTCCGCCACATCCACGCCGCCCGCGATGTGCTAGCGTTTGAATGAACAAAACGAGCCCGTGCGGAAAGGAGCCGGACCGTATGCCATGCGATAGCAAATCTCCGCTGTCCCGCGAGACCGATGCGCCCGAGACCATCGTCAAGCTGGAATGCGATATCGACGACGCGTCGCCCGAGGTGCTCGCCTACGCCGCCGACCGCCTGCGCGAGGCCGGTGCGCGCGAGGTGCACTGGCTGCCCCTCTATTGCAAGAAGGGCCGTCCCGGCTGGCAGCTGCAGGTAATCTGTACCCACGAGGATATCGAGCGCCTACAGACGATTATCTTTTTGGAAACCACGACCAATGGCATCCGCCGCCAGGTTATGGAGCGCGTTTGCCTACCACGCCGCTTTGAGCGCGTAACAACGCCATGGGGCGAGGTGTCCGTCAAGGTGGCGACCCTGCCCGACGGTAGTGAGCGTGCGGCGCCCGAGTACGAAGACTGCTCCCGCCTCGCTCGCGAGCATAACGTGCCGCTCCAGCGCGTGATGCAGGCGGCACAAGCCGTGGCACTGCGATTTGAGTAACACGGCCGAGCGACGCGCCGCGCCCGGCCACATCAACCCCATCCGAAAGGAACTCCCCATGAAATACCTTATCGCTTCCGACATCCACGGTTCGGCATATTGGACTGAGCGCCTGGTCGCCGCCATCGAGTCCGAGCAGCCCGACCGCATCGTCCTGCTGGGCGACCTGCTCTATCACGGTCCGCGCAACGACCTGCCGCGCGACTACGCCCCCAAGCGCGTAATCCCGCTGCTCAACGCCCTGGCCGACCGCATCATCGCGGTGCGCGGCAACTGCGACGCCGAGGTCGACCAGATGGTCCTCGACTTCCCCGTCATGGCCGACTACGCCACGCTGTTTGACGAAACCGGCCGTGAGCTGTTCCTGACGCACGGCCACGTCTTTGGCGCCGGCATGCACAACAGCGTCGACCACGCGCCCGCGCTGCCCGAGGGCTCCGCGCTCGTCTACGGTCACACGCACGTCAAGGTCAACGAGGAAAGCGCCGCGCACCCGGGCCTGTGGCTCTTCAACCCCGGTAGCGTGAGCATCCCCAAGGACGGCTCGCACAGCTACGGCATCTACGAGGGCGGCGCGTTCCGCCACGTGATCATGGAAGAGGACTAACCATGGCGCAGCACATGGCTCAGCAAAATGCCGAGGGCTCGCGCGATCTGTCCACGCTGGTGGATGCATCGGCCGAGCTGCAGCATCTGGTGCAGACCATTTGGCGCCTGCGTCAGCCCGACGGCTGCCCGTGGGACCGCGAACAGACGCATCAGAGCATCGGCAAGAACATGATTGAGGAAGCCTACGAGGCGCTCGATTGCATCGAGGCCGATGATGCCGCGCATCTGCGCGAGGAGCTGGGCGACGTGCTCATGCAGGTGGTGCTGCATGCGCAGATTGCGGCGGACGCCGGTGAGTTTACGCTGGCCGATGTGGCGCGCGATATCGACGCCAAGCTCATTCGCCGCCACCCACACGTGTTTGGCGATGCGGACGCCGATAACTCCGACGAGGTGCTCAAGATCTGGGACGAGGTTAAGCTTGCCGAGAAGGCTGCCAAGGACAAGGCCGTGGCAGCAGGCGAGGCTGCGCCCGAGGGCCTGCTCGACGGCGTGCCCACGCATCTGCCGGCGCTGATGCAGGCGCAGAAGGTGTCGCGCAAGGCGGCTGCCGTGGGCTTTGAATGGGAGACGGTCCAGGATGTGTGGGACGAGGTAGCAGAGGAGCGTGCCGAGTTTGAGGCCGAGGAGCCCGGCTCGCCCGAGCGCGAAATGGAGTTTGGCGACCTGCTCTTTGCCCTAGTCAACGTTGCGCGCAAAGAGGGGATTGACGCCGAGAGCGTCCTTCGCGCCAGCACGGCCAAGTTCCGCCGTCGTTGGGCTGCGATGGAGGCCGCCGTGCACGAGGCGGGCGATGACCTCGCCGCCTGCTCAACCGCTCAACTCAACGACCTGTGGGACCAAGCAAAAGCAAGCGAGTGAGGCCTGCGTCTCTCACGGCATCCATTCGTAGAGAGGTCTCTACAAGCAAAAAGCCATATACAACGGAAGATGTGCCAGCTGCGCTTCGGCATCCCACTCGAGTTGTTTAGGGTGCAACACGTAAGCCATCCCAATCTTCTTGTTAAAGCGCGCGCGGAATCGGTCGAGGGAGATGGTTCCGTATCTGCGTGGCGACTTAACTTCGACGGGGCTGATGCGCGGCTTTCCGGCGGCATTGACATAGGGTCGGGTAACGAGGAAGTCGATTTCCATGCGCTCCTCCCCCTCCTTCTTTCCGCTTTGGGAATAAAAGAAGAGCCTGTGTCCATTGGCCTTTAGAGATTGGGCAACGTAGTTTTCGGTAAGCATTCCTTCGTTCAATCCGATGTCGCCGCGAAGCACGGCCCTGTAAACGTCTTCATCGGTATCGTTGTTGTCAGAGAAGGCAAGCGTTACAAGCAGGCCGGTGTCTGCCATGTAGCACTTGAGGGCCGTTTGCTCCATGCTGAGTGAAAGGCCCACGCTCGGTTCGCTTGCGGCATAGCAGATATTGGCAATTCGCGCGTCTGCCAGCCAAAAGAAGGCTTCTTCGTAGGTGCGCATGCGTGCGTTTTTATCAAGTGAGGAAAGCTTGAATCGTTTTTCGTGCCTAGAGAGCTGACCCGGGATGCCATCGAGTACGGAGACGACTTTGAATTCGTAACCGGTTGCAAAACGAGAGATATCGTTGCGATAGAGCTGAACGATTCGGCGCTTCGAAGCGTCGACGGGCGCAAAAGCGCGCTGTTCAACATAGATGGATACCGGCTCAGGCATGCCGCCTACAAGCATGTATTCGCGCATAAGGGAGAGCGCTCTGCGATGTAGGGCATCGGGGAGCGGCTTCATCTTGTTAAAACTCATGCGAATGAGATCGGCCAGCCCCTTTTCGTCCATGCCCCAAAGAAACTCCTCAAAGTCGAGGGGCTCAAGTTCCAGAGACTCTTCTTCGGACGGGATGACGATATCTTTAATGTTCTGCTTGATGCTGAGCAGGGATCCAGTTTCGATGTAGTCGTAACGTCCGTCTGCAACGAGATACTTGATGAGTCCGCGTGCTTGCGGGTACATCTGGACCTCGTCAAAGACGATAAGCGTCTCATGTTCATAAAGTTTGACGTTATAGAAAACCGAGAGATAGAGGAAGAGCGAGTTGAAGTCAGTGCGATAGTCCTCAAAATATTGCTTAACTTCGGCAGGTGCTTGAAAGAAATCAATGACAAGGCAGGATTTGTATTCGGTTTCTCCAAACGTGCGGACAAGCGTGCTCTTGCCGACGCGGCGGGCTCCTTCAATAAGAAGTGCTGTTTTACCAGCGCTTTCATGCTTCCATTTTAGTAGTTTGTCATAGGCTTTTCGTTTAAGCATGGCTACCTCGTGCACGATATCCAGAACTTTTATAACCTGATTATGCACGATATCCAGAACTTCAGACCCTTAAAATTGCACGATATCCAGAACTTTGCACGATGTAAAAGCACATTACTGGCTCTTTCATTCGCAAGCCAGGTAAAGACGGTATGCCGATAGAAGAATTTAATGGGGGGGGGTGACCTCTAGAGATGAATGCTCGGTGCAAAAATAAGCGCCTCAAAGAATGATTTCTCCAATTCATATGTATCCCTCGGCTAACTTAGGGCATAATGCAAAAAGTGCGACAAGGCTAACTTATGAACCTGCGCGCCGCTGCAGCGTGCAAGCCGCGTCGCCAAGCATTCAACCCGTTTCCAAGTGAGAGGGAGACAACATGAGCGATATTTTGGACGTCTACGGTCGTGAGGTGCTCGACAGCCGCGGCAACCCTACCGTCGAGGTCGAGGTCGTGCTCGAGGACGGCAGCTTCGGTCGCGCGATGGTGCCTTCGGGCGCTTCGACCGGTGCTTTCGAAGCTTGCGAGCTGCGCGACGGCGACAAGGGTCGCTACCTGGGCAAGGGCGTTTCGCAAGCCGTCGAGCACGTCAACAACGAGTGCGCCAACGCCGTCGTGGGCCTCGATGCCTTCGATCAGCGCGCCGTCGATGCCGCACTAATCGTCGCCGACGGTACGCCCAACAAAACCAAGCTCGGCGCCAACGCCATTCTGGGCGTATCGCTGGCCGTTGCCCGCGCTGCGGCAGAGTCGGCGGGCCTGTCGCTGTACCAGTACCTGGGCGGCGTCAACGCTCACCTGCTGCCCACGCCTATGATGAATATCCTCAACGGCGGCGTGCATGCCGACAACAACGTTGACTTCCAGGAGTTCATGATCATGCCGGTGGGCGCTCCGAGCTTTGCCGAGGGCCTGCGTTGGTGCGCCGAGGTCTACCACACCCTCAAGGGCGTGCTGCACGAGGCCGGCCTGGGCGGCGGCGTGGGCGACGAGGGCGGCTTTGCGCCCAACCTCAAGACCAATGCCGAGCCGTTCGAGTACATCACCAAGGCCGTGGAGAAAGCCGGCTTTAAGCCCGGCGTCGACTTCATGTACGCCATGGACCCGGCCTCGACCGAGTTCTACAACGCCGAGACCGGCATGTACGAGCTCAAGGGCGAGGGTGTTGAGTACACGAGTGCCCAGATGGTCGATTACTGGGAGAAGCTCGTCGACACCTATCCCATCATCTCCATCGAGGACGGCATGGCCGAGGAGGACTGGGACGGCTGGGTCGAGCTTACCCGTCGCATTGGCAACAAGGTGCAGCTGGTGGGCGACGACCTGTTCGTCACCAACACCGAGCGCCTCAAGAAGGGCATCGAGCTGGGTGCCGCCAACGCGATCCTGGTCAAGGTCAACCAGATCGGCACGCTCACCGAGTCGCTCGAGGCCATCGAGACTGCCAAGGAGGCCGGTTACGCTTGCATCGTGAGCCACCGCTCCGGCGAGACCGAGGACTCCACGATCGCCGACTTGGTCGTGGGCGTCAACGCCGGTCAGATTAAGTCGGGCGCCCCGTGCCGCAGCGACCGTATCGCCAAGTACAACCAGCTCATCCGTATCGAGGACGAGCTCGAGGGCAGCGCGCGCTACGCCGGCAAGGCCGCGTTCTACAACATTCGCTAGGCAAACGGCGTGCGCGGGGCGGGGCTGACTCGGATTCGCCTCGCTCCCGCCGGGCGCTGTTGAGCACCATTGGGCGCTGGGCCATATGGCTCAGCGCCTTTTTTATGTCGAGCAAGGGCCGCCGAAGGCGTTGCGCGCGCTCGTGCTATAACTAAAAGACTTAGCGCAAACAAACCTCAACCGCACAAGGCGCACATGGATCAGATTTACGACAACAGGTATTATTCCGCCGGTTCGCGCGAGCCGTCGCCTCGCCGCGCACCTACCGTGCAGCTCGGCGGGTCCGACTACGCCGGTGTCGATCGCCGCGCACAGCGTCCGGCAAGTGCCTCACATCCCCGTGCTCAAATGAATACGTCGACGGGTCGCCCGCCACGCTCGGCGCCCCCGACGCATGCTTCGCGTACGCAGCACCCCTCGGCTCAAACGCACGAAAAGTCGACCAGGCCCTCGAGCCGTCTTTCGGGCTCGGACTTCATGCACTACGCCAACGACAATGCGGTGGTCAAGGCGATCTACGACTTTACCCATGGACCCCAGCGCGGGCTGTTTATTGGCATTGTCGTCGTCCTGGTGCTCGTGAGCCTGTACTTTCCCGTGCGCGACCTCTACGTTGCCAAACGCTCGAACGATATCTTGGCCAAGCAGGTCGAGATTCGCCAGCAGTACAACGACGAGCTGCAGAAAAGCGTCGACAAGCTGCTCTCGGAGGAGGGTATCAAGGACGCGGCATCCGAGGACTTGGGCCTGGTGATGCCCGGCGAGAAGAGAATTGAAGTGCAGGGCCTGGACGACGATTCGGATTCGTCTTCGAGCAGGAAGTCGTCGAACGCCAAGAAGGCCAGCGAAGTTGCCAAGGAAATCGAAGACGTCGGTAAGGACGCGCCGTGGTACATCCAGGCGCTCGACATGCTGTTTGGGTTTAACGGTGTCGAGGGCCAGACGGTCGTGTCCAACGGCAAATAGCGCCCGGAGGGGAGCCTGCAATGGCAGATTGCAAACGCTATAAGGTAGCCGCGATCGACCTGGGAACAGTGTCGTCGCGACTGGTGTTAGCGCAGGTCGAGGCCGGGGCGATCGTGGAATCGTCCAAGCATACCGAGATCACCGACTTGGGCGAGGGCGTGGACGCGACGGGCCGCTTTTGCGAGGCGGCCGTCGAGCGTGTGCTCGCCGCGTGTCGTATGTTTGTGGACGAGGCGCATGCCTTTGGGGCCGTGTGCATCTGCACCACGTGCACGAGTGCCGCGCGCGATGCGTCCAATGCCGCCCTGCTGCTGGACGGCCTGCGCGAGCTGGGGCTCGAACCGCAGGTGATTCCGGGCGAGGTCGAGGCACGCCTGACGTTTTTTGGCGTGGCGCACGACTTTGCCGGCGAGCGCATTATTGTTGCCGATTCGGGTGGCGGATCCACGGAGCTCGCGACGGGCGTCTATGCGCCGGAGCGTGGCGTCTTTGCGCTAGAAGGGACGCGCTCGCTGGACATTGGCTGCCGCCGTGTGACGGAGCGGTTTTTCTCGGCGCTGCCGCCTGCGGACGGCGAGCTTGCTGCCGCTGCCGCATGGGCAAACGAGCAGTTTGCGGGCTACTTTGAGAGTCTGCCTGTCGACTTTGAGCGCGCCGAACGCTTGGTCGCAGTGGGCGGCACGGTGACTACGCTGGTGGCTCTGGTTCACGAGCTGGAGCCGTATGATTCGAGCTTCGTGCACCTGCGCGAGCTTTCGCTGGAGCAGGTCTCGGCCGCTATCGAGCGCATGTCCACGCTGGACGCGGACAGCATCGCCGCGCTACCGGGTGTGCAGCCCAAACGCGCGGGCGTGATCTTGGCTGGCGCCGTGGTAATCCGCGAGCTCATGCGAGCCGGCGGCTACGACACGCTCACCGTAAGCGAGAACAGCCTGCTTGCCGGCATGGCCGCCACCATCAACGAGGTTCTCGACGGCGCGACCCCCACCATCGCCTGGGTCCCCAGCCTGAGCGCTCTTTAACCGTCTTCCTCTGAGTTGCGGTGAAATAGTTCCTAAATAAGCTGATAAACGGTATAAACAGGATCTATTCCACCGCAGCTTAGAGTCCCACCGGCATCTAAAAGAAACAAGCCCGCATCCCTTGGGGACACGGGCTCGAAAGCTCCATATGGTAGGGGCGGTGGGACGTCCGCGTATTTGCTGCGCAAATCCGCACCGGCTTCGGCCGCCTGCCGGCGCCCTCGTCGGCTCGCTGCGGACGCTGCGCGTCCGCCTGGTGCTCGCCCCCTCGCGGGTTCGAGTCCCGCCGGCGTCCAAAAGAAACGAGCCC
The DNA here is from genome assembly GCA_958435545.1 of uncultured Collinsella sp. Next base: position 59,654 of record CAUBGU010000001.1, on the reverse strand, counting down.
GCATCCCAACGGGACACGGGCTCGTAAGCAATCACATGGTAGGGGCGGTGGGACTCGAACCCACAATCCTTGCGGCGAGAGATTTTAAGTCTCCTGCGTATGCCAATTCCGCCACGCCCCCGTGAGACTAGAAGTCTAGCACAAGCCGTTCGTTACGCGTTGACGGCCATCGAGTGCCGGCCTGACTTTTCCAAGTACTCGGCAAACTTGGCCTCGTCGCCCTTGTTCTTGTACTGCAGGGCCAGCAGGTATTCCAGGCGGCAGCTCTTGACCTTGTCGTCACCGGCCTCCTTGAGCATGCGCTCCAGCTCGGGAATGTCGTTATGGCGCTTCAAGATCATCGTGTCGTACATCAGCTGGCATTCGTGTGCGACTGCCTCGGCCTGACCGCCCTCAAAGCCCTCGATCTCGTGCAGCAGCTCCTTGGACTTTTTGCGGTCCTCCTGGCCAACGTAGTAGTTAAAAGCCTTGATCACCAGGTCGACGCGCTGCATTTTGGGCAGGTTGAGCCCCAGCAGCAAATCGAACATCTCGTCGGCGCGCTTGTGGTCCTCGCGCAGCAGATAGGAGTTCAGGCGCAGGTAGTCGCGGTTATAGCGCGGGTACAGCATGCTGGTGAGTTTGCCATCGAGCAAACGATCGAACTCGTCCCACTGCTTGGCAGCCATAAGCTGCTGCAGGCGCTTAAACGTGGTGCGTTTTTTGACGCTAAAGAACACCGACACGGCGATACAGATGATGACGACGGCGGTCCAGAGGGTGCGGGAATCGGGCATATTGGGGTCCTTAGTCGCTCATAAAGCGAGCGGTATGACAACACGTACTAGATGTATTATACGCAGCGCGCAAGCAAACTGGCATAAAAGCTCATCGAGGCTGAGTGCCATCGCTCGCTGCGGTACACTTACCTAAAGTAAACCACGAAGGGAGACATTACCTATGAAGAAGATCGTTTTGGCTTGCGGTGCTGGCGCTGCTACTTCCACGCTCGTTGCCCAGAAGGTCGCTACCCTGCTCGACGCCAACGGTTACGCCGACAAGTACGAGATTGTGCAGTGCGCCATCTCCGAGGCCAAGGATTACTGCGACGAGGGCGCCGACCTGCTGATCGCCACCACCGTTGCCCCCGAGGGCCTCACCTGCCCGTACGTGAGCGGCGTGCCCTTCATGACCGGCATGAACCGCGTCGCTGCCGAGAAGGCCGTCCTCGACGTTATGGCTCAGTAGGCGCTGACTGTATGAGTGAGCAGAACGCCAACCCGGTCGAGCTCTTTGGCATGCGCGTCGCTCACGTGGGCATCAACGCCACCGACCCGGTCGATGCCCTGGAGATCGCGGAGCTGTTCTCGACGACGATGGGTCTGCCCGTTATCGAGACCCCGGTTTCGTACTTTAACGATTCGCTGGTCGAGGTCATGAAGCAGAATGGTCGTGGCACCAAGGGCCACATCGGCTTTGCCGTCAACGACATTGATACGGCCGAGAAGTGGTTTGCCGAGCGCGGGCTCGAGGTCAACGAGGAGTCGCGCGCGCTGCTGCCCGACGGTAGCACCAAGCTCGTGTACTTTAAGCGCGAGTTCGCCGGCTTTGCCGTGCACCTGTGCCGCGAGTAGCGTACAAGCTGCTATAGCTAGCAAAAAGGGATAGGGCCGCATGGCCTTATCCCTTTATTTATGCCGAGGGGTTGACTTTTGCAACGGTCAAAAAACCGAAGTCTAATACTTTTCCGAGAAGTGAACGAGACAAATCGGATCCCCGAAGCATTGACACTTTAAGGGCGTCGTTTCCTGCGGTTTCGATACTAGAATCCTGCGATTTTGCCGACGAAAAATGTGGATGCTTCAGGGGTCCAAAAACAGACGTTCACTTCGCGGAAAAGTATTAGACCTCGATTCACGAGGGGGCTTCCTACCGCGGCAGGCGAATCGTAAAGCGGCTGCCGACCCCTTCGACCGAGGTCACACCGATGACGCCGCCGTGGCTGTCGACAATCCACTTGGCAATGGCGAGCCCCAGGCCCGAACCCTGTGCGCCGACATCGCGCGCGTTGTCGGCACGGTAGAACCGCTCGAACGCGTGAGCTGCGGATTCCTGGTTCATGCCGATGCCCTCGTCTTCAACGGCTATGTCGACCGCGCCCGTGCCCGCTTCGGGTGTTATGCCAAATGTGACGGTCGTTCCCGCGTCCGAATACTTAGCGGCGTTTTGCACGATCACGCGCAGAGCCTGCTTCACGAGCGCGACATCGACGGACGCGTCGCAGCGCGGGTCGCTGGCAAACGCAGCGTCAAAAGCCAGCCGATATGTGTGCCCGGCATCAATCATCTGCGATTCCTCGCACACCTCGCCGACCAGTGCAGCCAGGTTGGTATTCACGCGCCGCAGCACGGTGCGGCCGGCATCTCCGCGTGCCAAAAACAGCAGTTGTTCCACGAGCTCCTGCATGTGCTCGCTTTCGGCCTTGAGCGAGGCGATGGACTCTGCCAGCACGGCCGGGTCGTCTTTGCCCCAGCGGTCGAGCATGTTTACGTAGCCCTGAATTACCGCGATGGGCGTGCGCAGCTCGTGACTCGCATCGTTGACAAAGCGCATCTGCTGCAGCTTGGCCTCTTGCATCTGGCGCAGCAGGCGGTTGAGCGCGACCTCGATGCTCGCCAGGTCGGCGTCGCCAGTGGTGACGCTCGGCGAATCGACGCTTGCTCGCTCGATGGCCTGCTCCAGCGTTTCCATCTTGCCGCCGGAGAGCTGCATGCGGCCGAGCTCGTCCACGCGCAAAGCCAGGTCGTTGAGCGGCGCCATGGTGCGGCGCACGCGCCTCGCGCCGCCGAGCATGTTGAGCACGCTGATGACCTGCCAACCCACAACGACAAGGTAGAGAGGCCATAGCGTGACGAGGTCCTGCGCGAGGGGGAAGGTCTTGCTGGTGCGCGCAAGCTCGACGGTGTAGGTGAGCGTTGTCAGGTCCCAGCCGCGCGCGGGCGTCAGCGACATGCCGTGAACGGTGGCGCCGGGAATCCAGCCTGCGGTAAACGCGCTGTCGGGCAGCGTCTGGTTGTATCCATAGACGAGGATCGCCGCCGCAATCACCACCAGCAACAGATCGAGCCAGACGTAGCTCACCAAGCGGCGCCACATGTAGCTCCAGTTGATGGCGCGGGCGATGGAGGTGACGCGCTTGGTCTCGGCGTTACGCGCGACAGACATAGCCCACCCCGCGCACAGTTTGGATGATGCGGGCACCGCCGGCGTCTTCGATCTTGGCGCGCAGGTGCGCGATGTGTACGTCGACGTTGTTGGTGTCTCCTACGTATTCGTAGCCCAGTGCCTCGTGCACGATGCGCTCGCGCGTGAGCACGGTGCCGGCATGTGCCATAAGCAGGGCGAGGACGTCGAACTCGCGGGCCGTGAGCGCGATGGGCGAGCCGCCGACCGTGACTTCGCGGCGGTCGGGGTCGAGCGCAACCGAGCCCACGGTGAGCGTGGCAGGGGAGGGTGAAGCGGAGGCCTGGGTCGAGTTGCTGGCCGGGGGAATCGCAACGGCGCTCTCGCCCGCGCCGCCCGCCATACCCGCCCTGACGCCGGCGCCGCCAACGCCCGAAGCCGTCCGCACGGCCTCCGAGCGCTTCAGTGCCACACGGATCCGTGCGAACAACTCCTCAATCGCAAACGGCTTGGTCAGGTAATCGTCAGCGCCGGCATCGAGCCCGGCCACCTTGTCCATCACAGCATCGCGCGCGGTGACCATGATCACCGGCACGTCCTTGTGCTTGCGGACACGCCGCAGGACCTCCATGCCGTTGAGCTGCGGCAACAGCACATCGAGCAGAATCAGATCGTAGTCGCGCTCCAGCGCCAGGTCAACGGCGGTGCGGCCATCGGCGGCGTGCTCCACCTGGTAGCCCTCGTGCTCCAGTTCGAGCGTCACAAAGCGGGCGATTTTCTCCTCGTCCTCTACGATAAGGATCCGTGCCATGCGTGCCCCCGTCTGCGATTACTTGTCGTCGTTCAGATTTTGCTTGATGCCGTCCGCGGCATCGGCGGCGTGATCCATCAGGTTGTTGATGCTGCCGGGCACGTCGCCGTCGCTGTCGATACGGTAGCGCATGCCAAAGAACAGACCAATCAGCATCAGCCATATCGTGGCGCCCCAGGCAAACAGGGCGACGATGGGAATCAGGATGGGGATGTTGAGGATGATCGCATCGCGGCGCGTGGCGATAAACTTGGTGTCCAGGCTCAGGCGGAAGAGCTTTTTGAGGTACTCCCACACGCTGTCCATCTTCTTGGAGAAGTCGGTCTTTTCGCTCGACTTTTCGTAGGCTGCCTGCGCGGCGACCATCTCGGCCGAGGGCTCGTCGACCGGCGCGGACTCGGTGGCGGCGTGCGCCGACGTGGTCTGTGTCTTGCCCTGCGACTCGAGCCAAATGATGGCATCCAGAACGTTGCCGTCGGCAGCGTCGAGCGCCGCCTTGGCATCGGTGTAGCTCACGTTGTACTTGGTGCGGATGGTTTCAACTTTTTCGAGGTCGTCCATGACCTGTCCTTTCGTTCGATGGGCGCGACGCCGGGCTATCTGCCCGGGCGCGAGCGTTGCGTTCGGCGGCCTGCGTTGCGCGGTGCCGCCCCGCCCTTGGTCGAACTCTATAGTGCAGGTTATAGATTAAGCGATTCTTGAGCCAAGATTAATAGTGGATGAGTTTTTGGGTGGCGCGGAGGCGGGCGGGGGCAGAAAAGGCAGGTTTTGCGTGGCGTGAAGGAGGTGCAGTCTGATCTTTGGGACGGCTGACAGCGAGGTCTAATACTTTTCCGAGAAGTGAATGAGTGAAAACGGACCCCCGAAGCATCGACACTTTTCGGGTGCCGTTTCCTGCGGCTTTGATGCCAGAATCCTGCGTTTATGCCGTTGAAAAATGCGGATGCTCCAGGGGTCCAAAAACAGACGTTCACTTCGCGGAAAAGTATTAGACCTCGATAGCAGGGGATGGTGGGCCGATGACAAAGTGGTGGCAGAAAAGGGGTACGCAAAGCACGCCGGTCATAGGGAATCAAAATCACGTTGCAAAAGCATGAGAATATCCTACAATTGCAACATGAAGTACTTTAGCAACATAACGGCGATAAGCGAGCTTTCCGAGAGTGAGGGCGTGTTCACCACAGCCCAGGCGGCTCGTATGGACATCTCTCGAGATGCGCTGGCACACTCATGCCGCGTGGGGCGTCTTGAACGGATATGCCACGGCGCCTACCGGATGTCGGGCACGCAGCGCCGAGACACTGACGAGCTCAACGCTTTTTGGAAACTCACCAATCCCTCCCTTTGCGCGTGGGAGAGAAAACGCCAGTGGGATGGCATCGCCGTGAGCGGTACGACAGCGGCGAACCTACAGCAAATGGGCGATTTCTATCTGTCCCCCTACAGGATGACCGCGCCCATGCGCATCAATACGAGAAACGAATCCCTTTCTTTTGCAAAGCGCGAGATCGCTGAGCAGGACATCGTCTGGCTCGACGGCCTGCCGGTAACTAAACCCGAGCGCACGCTTGTTGATCTTTGCCTCGATTGCGAGGACCCCTCATTAATTATCGATGCCTATAACGACGCGCTTGGGCGAGGGCTCGAGATACAGCGGCTGAAAGATCTTGTAGAGGAGAACTCTAAAACCGCCAAACGACGCGAGTTGATGATGCCCTTGTTGACGGCGCTGAACGAGTAATGAAAAACGGAGGACATGGTGAAGTACAAAACACCTGCCGCACTGGAGATGGCTGTTAGGGATGCCGCAAGAGAATCGCCGATGGATACTAATCGGGCGATCGTCGGTTTCTACTTTCATCGCTTCCTATGTCGCGTTTTTTCAGAAGATGACGGCCGCTTTGTACTCAAGGGTGGCCAAAGCGTCCTGGCGCGAACACTCGATGCGCGTGTCACAAGAGATATTGACTTGGTTGCTCAAGAGGAGAGCCTCGAAGAGGCTGTTGCCGATCTGGCGCGGGCGGCTTCGATTGATCTGGAGGATTTCGTTTCGTTTGTCTTTGATCGTGCAGAGCAGATCAAAAAAGAAGATGAGTATCGGTGTGGTGCGAAGGTGTGGTTCACCCCCTTTATGGGAACCAAGAAGCTGCAGCCAATTTCAATTGACTTGGTAATTGATGAAGTGCGGGGACTTGAGCCTGAGGTTCTTGCGCCGATCGATCGTTTGAATATTGAGGGGCTCCCAGTCTGCGACTATCGAGTATGCCGAGTGGAGAGTGCCCTTGCAGATAAATTGCTCGCAATGGTAGAGATGCATGAGGGCCGTGCCTCTTCGCGAATCAAGGATATAGTCGACATCTTGGTGTACGCGAAAACTTGCTTCGTCGATGGGACTACGCTTGTCGAGAGGGTCGAGAAAGAAGCATCTGCCCGCAAGGTGGCAATGCCGGAAGAGTTCGTGGCGCCTCTCTGGTGGAAACAAAATGGTTCTGCGCAGTACATAAAGATGGCGAGGCAGGCGGGGGTACTTGATCTCGCGGGGAACATTGCTGGGGCAGAAGGGGTCGTCAATCGGTTGTATACACCGTGCTTTAATCATTCGGCGAATGTGCGCAAATGGAATCCTCAGACCACGGGATGGGAATAGGCTAGATAGTTAAGCCGGCGGCAGGATTAGTTCCTGCCGCCGGCTTAAGACGTTTCTACTGCCTATGTATGCGCTACTCACAGGCCTGGTCGACCACCTGAGTAACGGCCTTCTTTGCGGCTTCGAGGTTGCGCTGGGCTTGGGCGACAGCGGCCTCGGCTTGTTTCTTGGCCCTTACGACCTCGGCAAAGCGATTGATGGATTCGCTATACTCGCGCGTACGCGGGTCGAGTGCTGGTGGGACTTCGATCTCGAACAGATCGGTAGGGCGGATGGCGTGGCTGTACTGATTGTCGGACAATACCTGCAAAACTATGGACCCATGGCCGTCGGTGAGGTACGCCGCGACCATCTCTGCATACACCATGCGCTCCTCGTCGGTCATCGTTGGAATCGCCGGGCGAATGGCGGTGGTGTTGTGCGAGGCAACTAGATGCTGCTTTGCATCATCGATGCCGACCACAAGTAGGTTCGACGCGCCGTAACGACCGAGTATGCGCGGCATGACGATATCGCCGCAACGAAGCTCGTAACGAGCCAACACGTCTGGACTTACCTTTACAGGTTCGGAATCCAGCTCCGACGCGCCTTCCGCAACATCCTTGGGCAGCAAATAGCCGTTGCGGAAATCCTGAGATGAAATGCGGCGCACCTCGACAGCGTCGATGTCATCCGAGGTGGTGCTGTCTCGGGGCATAAACGGCACCACGCGCATAAAGCTGTCGCCGAGCGTTGCGCTGTAGTTTTGAGCTACGGAGATCAGGCCAACCCTGCCTTTGGAGAGCGCGGCGTGGTGTTGGAGTAGCTTGCGCGTTTCGAGCTCGACGGTTTCAATGGAAACCGTTTTGCGTGAGTCGCACTCGATGCCGCTCCAGTCAGGGGAGAAAGCCAAGGGAAGATTGGGGTAGCGAGCCCCGTCGGCAAACCGAAGGCGTGGCATGGGCGTGGCGGCATTGCGGAATGAAACGCTGCGATTTCCCGTCGACAATACAATAAGTGCGTACATGCCGTGCATCGGAGATTCGGCGAGCGGGTGATATAGGACGCTTTCGACGAGCCCCTCGCGCAACAGAATCGCGCGTGCCTGCTCGGCGTTGTCCAAAGACTCGAACGGCAGCAGTACGGCGGCTCGAGTACGACCGGAGAGGGCTAGTGCATACAGGCACCAGAGATAGGCCTCCCAATCGCAGAAGCCCAGGTAGCCAGGCTCCAGATCATTAATGAGCGCCTCACATGCGCTGTTGATTTCGCGAAAACGTTTGCGAACGCAAGCTGTGGCATCGATAAACACCGGCGCCGCGTTGTCATTGCCCGTGTTCTGCTTGCCGGGCTCAAGTTCGCAAATATTAGGTACGCCGTTGCCGTTCAGCCTGAAGCATTCACGAAGCGCCTCGCAGCCGATGGCGCCAGGTAGGCGAACGGTGAGTAGGCGGCTGCCTTGTTCTAGGTTAAGCGCGCGCGAGAGGGCGGCGGCGGTGAGACGTGGCAATGATGTTGTTTCACGCATGTATAGAGCCCTTTCTTCTTGGTGGGCTATATAATAGCAGAAAAATTTAGAAATTTCTAATGACGAGAACAGCCTACTGTGCTATCCTCGAAGCAATCCAAAACCAACTCAATACCAACTGCTTGATGCAATCGCTACACAGCCTTTAGGCAAACCGCGCTATCAAGCAGGGTGATTTCACTAACGAAGCTGCAGGTTAGGTCGATTGTCATCATCCATACCTCAGAGCATTCTAAAACTTAGAACAGACTTACACCAAACACCCGAAACCGGATAGAAAGAAACATTCATGAAGAAACGGGACAACATCTACGAGGCATTCCTCAGTGCGATCGACGAGGATCTCCGCGACATGTGCGAAATGAACGGAAAGGTAGAACGGTCTCTTCCGTGTCCGTACTGCGGCGAGAAGAACGTCGAGCGCCTGGCTAAATCGCTCGTTGGCGTGCTGGAAGAGCGCTCGCCCGATATTCCCGGGCTGGTGCCCGAGCAGTATCGAGCCGATGTACACGAGGCCCGCGAACTTTTGACTGCCGCGACACTCGCTTTGCTGCCACTGTATTTTCCCCCGCGCGATAGCCGCATAGGCAGTGTAGCGACTGTGGTGAGTATGTTTAGGCACGGGCGTACTGCGGGCTTTAAATCGGCTGGTGTTCTCTTGTTCGAGGAAGTTGCGACAGGGATGAAGTACAGCACCAAGCAGGGTGCCTATATCCCGTCCTCCTTCGTGCGCCATACCGATGGCAGAAAGCCATGCGACCGGCTGCACCGCGATGGATCGCGTGGCTTTACGGCGGATGAAGATGATGCCGTCATGTTTTATAAGCGCTACCTCAAGGTGCAGCGACGCGTGTTCGATACGAGTCCGCGTTTCAACTTTGAGTTATGCGTCAAACGCCCGTTTGAGGCACTTTTGGACGAACGACACACTTTTTATTACATGGAGGAAAAGATGGAAATCGATTTGACCAACAAAGTACACGGACTCGAAAATCGCTATCTCCTCAATATCAAGCATCATAAAGATTACGACCTGCTTGACAAGCTGATGATCCATGCACTGCTTGCGTACCTGGGCGACACAACGGTCTCAACTGCTGCTCGCGAGAGTTATCTGGCGCAGGCCGAGCGCCTGATCGGTCACGCGACCAAGTCGCCGCACTCGGCACAGCTCAATGAGGACGACGGCGACGATCGCATTGCTTAACAACCACTAACGCCACGGACAAGAAAGGGGTCACGCCATGCCAGTCATCAAGATGTACGGCTACGAGGCCGCGCAGCAAACGGAGTATCAGACCAAGAAGTGGGCGACTAAGGAGGAGATGCGGGCGCTGTCGTCCGGCGATGAGCAGCGCGACGTGATCCTGGCGCAGGGTGCCACGGTGGCGTTCTACGAGGACGACAAGCATTGGGAGACGAGTGTGTCCAACAATGTTTTTGCCTTTGGAGGTACCGGCAGCGGCAAAACGGCGAGTTTCATTTTGCCCAACCTGCTCAATCACCACGAATGCTGTTATGTGGTCACAGACACCAAGGGTGAGCTGCTGCGCCGTACGGGGAAAGGCTTTGAAGAGGACGGCTACGAGGTAACGGTTCTCGATACTGTTAATCCCGAGCAGTCGGCCGGATACGACCCTCTGCGTTACGTGATGGATGTCGAGGATATCCCCACCACAGTGGCGGCAATCATGGAGGGGGTCGATCCTGACGGCCGTAGCCTTAGGTATGATCCGTTCTGGAATAACGCGAGCGACCTGCTGCTTCGAGCGATTGTTGGAATCCTGTTCCTCCTGGAGACCCTTGCCGGCACCCTTACGCCGGGTGAGGACCCCAATGCCCCGCGCCGCTACCTTAAGATGAACAACGTCTTTAAACTGGCTGCGCTCATCAAGGTTACGGGAGATGGTGAGGGGCGATTCCCGTTGGACTACCTTGTAGAAGAGGTGGAGTCCAGGGAGTTTCTCGATAAGTTTGGTGCGGAGAACGCTGATCTGTATGGCGTTGAGCAGTATCGCGATTTTCGAGGTGCGGCAGATAGGACGCTTAAGAGTATTCTGATCACGCTCAATGCAACTATCTCGCGGCTTAAGACGCCTCAGCTCATGCGCGTTTTTGAGAATGACGAGATGCGTCTTGATCGTATTGACGAGGGCAAGCGCATGATCGATCTTAAGGTGAGCGACAACGATTCGGCTAATGCATGGCTTGCGAACGTTGCCCTTAAGCAGCTGTTTAACCTTGCCCAGCGCCGTGCCGATGCCAGCCCCAGCGGCCATTTGCAGCGTCGCGTGCAGTTTGTGCTCGATGAGTTTCCCAATGTGGGCCGCATCCCCGATTTTGAGCGCAGCATTGCGACTGTGCGCAGTCGCGGCATTAGCTTTTTGATGTGTGCGCAATCGCTGAGCCAGCTCGATGTCGTGTACGGCAAATCCACGGCGCTTACCATCCTCGATAACTGCGATAGTTTGGTCTATATGGGCGGCGGCAGCAACATCGCGACGCAGAACTACATAAGCGAACTGTGTGGCGAGTCGGTTTTGGGCACCAAGTACGTGGGCGCCGAGCGCACTGCCGTAGATGTGCGCGGTTGCGTGATGACCCCAGGCGAGGTTGGGCTTATGCCCCGCACCGATTGCCTGGTCAAGGTGACCGGCATGCGTCCCTTCCGCGCCAAGAAGTACTTTTGCGCCGATCATCCCAATGCTGCCAAGTGGCTGAGGGATTAGCCCTTGCAGCTTTGTGTACCCCATCTTGCATGTTTTGTCGCACGGCTTCCGTTAGTCGTAAGCCGTGCGGTCCAGTTTTTGCCTCCTTACCGATTCCGTTTAGAAGGGAATTGCCATGCCCGTTATGTATCGTGAGCCCAGCATCATAAAGAAGTCCAAGGACGGCCGTGTTGCCGCTGTCGATATGGCAAGCGAACTGCTCAACAGCCGTGTGCTGCTGCTGGAGGGCGAGGTCAACGATGCGACCTGCAACGGCCTTATTAAGTCCATGCTGGTGCTGGAGCATCAAAGTGCGACCGAGCCCATCACCCTCATCATCAACAGCCCGGGCGGCAGCGTCACGGCGGGGCTGGCGCTCATCGACACCATGCAGTCGCTCGATTGCCCCGTGATCACGGTGGGCGAGGGCGTCGTGGCCTCGATGGCCGCGGTGATCTTGGCCTGCGGCGACCACCGTCAGGTGTACCGCCACACGCAGGTGCTCATCCACCAACTGATGGGCGGCATGGGCATGGCGCAGCAGACCGATATCGAGATCGTGGCCCAGCATACAGCGGCCATGCGCGCCGAGCTGGACGAGCTGCTGGCCGAGCATGGCAACCTGAGCGCCCAGGAGTTCCACGAGCTCACCGAGCGCGACTGCTGGTGCAACGCCAGGCGCGCTCTGGAGCTGGGCCTGGTGGACGAGGTGATTGCGCCCAGCAAGAAGGCGCTCTAGCGGGGCGCATGCCTTACAAGTACGTTGTGCAGGGCGAACAAGTGCGTAAATTCACAGCCAGAAAGAGGTTGAACATGAACAGGATTTGGGACGTCGATGGCATTGAGTGGGAAGACCTGCCCACCGTGAGCGACCTGCTGTGCGCTGCGGACACAAAGATCCTGGCGCGTGAGGTTGCCCTTCGATACGGCGGCAAGCCGGACGGCCGCGGCCGTGGCGATAGCGAACGCAGCCTAAAGCGCGCCCGCCGCAAGGTCAAAAAGCTGCGGAAGATAGATCCCGAGCCCAGCGACAAGATCATCCTGTTGCCCAAGCATGTCATCAATCGTCGCGATGCGGGCCACGGTTTTGGCTATTACGACGTGGAGCCGTGCATCTTTATGCGCGACGGCGTGCAAAGGCTGGGGGAGGACGCACTCGCCAATGTGCTTCCGTGGGAATTGATCCTGATGGATGATGAGTCCGCGAGCGAAATGCTGGGCTTTCGCGTATGGCTCGAAGGCAAGTGGGATCTATGCGAACGTTATCGCTTTTTGGCCGTGGTGTGTGTTCGCATGCTGAACAACATCCGGGCGCAAAAGGAGCTGCGCAAGTTCCTCGAGCAGGGCGATGCGGCCTGCGATATGGACGAGGACGATGTAGTTGAGGACATTCGCCGCGACGTGCTGTATCCCGAGGAAGTAATTAACGCCAAACTCGGCGGCTATTGGGACGCGAGTTTGGGACTCAACCTGCCCTGGAAGGACGAGCATCGGCAGACTTGCACGCGGATTGACAGGGCTATCGATGACCTGTTTGCCGAGGAAACGAAGCGCTGCGCTGCGGAGCTTGGGAAGAAGCTCGAGCGCGGGTATGAGGAGCGCGGGGAGTTACTGAACGGGATGTCCTTGTGAACGGTTGCCGACGGTCCGATAAAAATCTGTCCGGACGAAATGATAGAACGATAGCGTAAATAGCATCTGCACTTTAAGGAGTTAACAATGGGAATCGCCTATAAGGAACTGTTTCGTGTAAACCGTCCTATCTGTGGGCCTGGACCAGGAGGTTTCTTCATTAAAAGATTCAAGGAAGGCGGCTACAGTGAGGCTGAATTGCTCGATTTAATTTCGGGAGTGGACTTTTCTCTTGGTGAAGTGGATGAGGACATTAGCCTGAAAAAGAAATGCGAAATAGTCGAACAGGCGGTGAGTGGGGTGCATTATACGAGTTGGGCCCCCAGCGTGATCAGCATGATCATCTCACTTACGGTCGGAGGGTGTCTGTCTGCATGGGCGGGCAACAATTCAATCGCTGCCGGGGTTTTCGTGACGCCATGCCTGATTGCCTTGGGAATATATGCATGGTTTCGTTTATGCTTTGAGCGAAATCAAACGGTACTGTTGGGTGCGCTGAACCACATAAAGACACTTCAGCCGTAGTTGCATGAAATCGCCGATCGCCTGCCGTGGGCCCTCGGGACCGCCCTCGCGGCGCCCTTCCCGCTCTTTCCGGACATGGCGTCCTCCGATCTCCCGGGGCCGGCCGACCCGGCCCTCAGGGTATCGGATTCCCAAATTCATCCGTACATGTACGGATGAATTTGGGAGGTGTTCGGATGAAGTTGATATTCAAGGGGTGCGGCAGTTGGCAGGAATCTCAAGCGCCCAACCGCCAATCTCCACATTTCTTTGCTAAACTAGCTTTGCGCGGGAAACCGTGCATAGTTCGGGAGCATGTCCCCCAACTGGATCTAGGTTCGGATGCCGTTGCCCGGACTATTGGTGAAGGTTGGGGGACTTCCTACTTTCCATAGCGCAAGAAGTCGTAGATGCGGACGCACTTCCGATAATGCGAATCTTTCAACAGAGCCCTCTTCTTGGCAGGGTCGTTTCCCACGTCAGCCAGTGCCCGCTTCAGCAACGCTTCCAAGTCGTCGACGTCCATCTCTTCCTCTGAAAGGCACGGGATGAACGCGAACGGGCTCTTTGGCGCGCATGCATTCGCAAGGCCCTTTATGCTCAGCGACCCTTCGAATCTGCGACGAGTCGCAGGCATCGATTTGCGGAACGTTTCGCTTCGATAGCTATCAATCGAGGTGAGCGTTGGGAGATAAGTCGCTATGTCCTTACCGACCTCTCCACCGAGTCCGCGCGTGTACTTGAAGACAGGCATGTTGTTGGGCCGTTGGCGCACGTACATGTTGAGGTAGTTCTCGACGATGAACTTTGGGTCATAGCGAAGGTTATCGAGCACGATGTCCTCGAAGATATCTTCAGGTGAAATCGGCTTTCCGATGCTACTTGGTGACACCGACAGGCCGATGACGATCTTCTGGTCCGGGTCAAGGTCGTTGAGGACATTGTCTATCCCTGAGACGATGATGTCGGAACTCGGGTCGATATGCTCCGCAAGCCTGAACACGCTGCCCCTCAACTCGCGGATAAATCGCGTGCTATACATTTTCCGGAAGCTGCGCATCGCATCGTAGATCGACTCGAAGTCATCCGTGGTGATCTTCGTCATCGAAAGCGTACGGCCACCGAAACTCATAGCAATCTCGCCAACAGAGGTGTCGGTTGCGTGCTGAACGAAGATGAGCCGCTTGCCCAGCCGTTTGAGCTTGTCATCTGGTAGGCATTCGCAGATGTCACCCAGTATCGACCTGATGTTCTCGTCTTGAATCGAATAACCGAGGAAGATGACGGGATACTCGACGAAGAGGGTGAGCAGCTTCGCCGAGAGATACTTCCTCTTCTGCGCGAACTCCGCATAGTCAGCGCTGGTCAGGACGATGCTTCCCGCCCTCGAGACTGAGCCATGGATCTTGTATATCTCCTGAGAGAAAGCCTGGTCAGAGAACAGGAGGTCGCTTTCTCCGACGTAGGTCGTGAAACCAGGGAATAGGGTCTCACACATACAGTCATAATTCGTGGTGATGATGCCGGCAACTTTTTCCCTGCCCGCCTTCGCCAGCTTCTCAGTTTCGGCGCTCTCGACGAGACGAGCTCTCGCGATCTTATCTGCGACGTAGATCTTCATGGGCGAAGCGTCCCCGGTAAGCTCGTCACTGTGATCTTCGCGGAAGGCAGCGAATTCATCCGATGCAAAGAGCTCGTGGTTTACTTCGCTTTCCATGAGCGTGGCAACGTACGGCAGTTCGGACTCGACCTCGCCGTTCTGGACAGCAATCTTCGCCTGGCTCTTGAAGCGCGCGAAGGCATATGGGTCGTCAAGCACCTCGGCGCAGATATCCGAAAGCAGCCCCTCCCATCCCGGCGTGCCGCAGTAACGACGGGAGAGGCCAGAGCCGATGAAGAGAAACGGATAACGCCCGGCATCATCAACAGCTTTGTGGATTATCGATTTGATTCTCTCGTCCATAATCTTTCCTCCTGTACCAATCGACATGCTCGTGAAATGTTATCCCACCAACTTCGGCGAGTGCGGGCTGAAAGCATCGTTGCCGTTCTGCCCGTCGACCAATCCGCACGCGAGACTCAGCGGCACAACTGCAGCGTTCTCGACCTCCACGCTAAGCACGTAGTGGAAGTCCGCCCCCTGGCTCCCACGATTCCGCTCGTAACCAATGGCGGCCAGCCGGTCGGCTAGTTCGTCTCTCGAAACCAGCTCGTTAGCCTTCACCTTGCAAAGCATGGGTTCAAGTTCGTAAGTGTTTGTCTCGCTGATTGCGTTCCTGTAGAAGCGGAAATGGGTCGTACGAAAGAGATCTTTATGATGGGAGTACACGTGCCCGTCCTTAATGGCGTAGAAGTAGAAAAGGAACTCACCGCCCTCGTTTAGCCTGCCGCTACTTTCAAGGAAGCGGTAAATTTGTGGCGCTACAACGGAGAGCCGATTACGCTTCCGAAGCGATTTGCCCCACGAGCTGAGTTTATTGAATACCACAACGATATGATATTTAAAGGGTAATTGGACTATCTCCCGACCAAACGAGGATTCGGATTGGCTTGCTGAAATGTGGCAGTGCCCTGTTCTAAGCAACGTATTTGCGATAGAGTCGCGCGGGAACGGTGCTCGGGGCCGTTGCACCAGTAGCAAATTACTTATATCGAGCGATGTGATGCTGCGATTTCGGAAATGCTTGCCTGGTTGTGGCGCCGACTTCGAAAAGCTGGTTTTTATTTCCATTACAGCTGAAACAGGCCGTCAAAATTCATGGAAGATCTTTTCGATAGTAATGGATGAACTGAGGAGGTTTGTCTGGAGGGTGGATCGAGGTTCAAGATTGTTGCGCTCTGAAACGTTTCAGCTGAGGTCGGAGAGCGATCGCATGAGTCGATTTATATTTCGGCAGCGTTGCATCCATAGAAGAGAGAGGGATGCGTATTCGTTTGGCAGCGAGGGCGTGAGTGGGCGGGAACTTCGTGGCGTACAGCAATAAGGCTATACCTAAAAGCCTTTGTGTTGAACGGGTTTTCGCGGGAGCGGAGGGTGCGTGCCGCGAGGGACGGTCCGCGGCACGACCGACCCGGCGCGGCATCCGGAGCGGACGCGGATGCGGCGCGGACGGCCTCTGACGGGCGAGCATGCGACAGTGGTTGCCCTGCTGGGCGGCAATAAGCTCGAATCGAGCACGAGCGATTCTTGTCCGGGCGAAGCGTTACAACTGGATTTGTTCTGTTGCCGACTGATCTTGAAGCATGTTGGAAGAAACGAAATTATAATTATTTATTTGTCTGTATCTATCGAAATGGAGACCGAGCGCGTGGAAAACGAGAGGAACATAACGGCAGTTGACCTTTTCGCCGGCTGCGGCGGAATGTCCCTCGGCTTCGAAAAGGCTGGCGTCAATGTTGTGGCTGCCTACGACAATTGGGACGCTGCCATTGATGTCTATCGCGCTAACTTCCAGCATCCTGTTTTCAAAAGGGATCTCTCCGACGTTTCCGTATCCGAGGAAGTTGCCGGCTTCGCTCCGGATATCATCATCGGCGGGCCTCCTTGTCAGGATTTCTCGCAGGCCGGCAAGAGATCCGAGGATGGTGGGCGCGCAATCCTCTCTGTTAGATATGCCGAGATCATCGCGAGGTGCAAGCCTCGCTTCATCGTTATGGAGAACGTCCCACGCGTTCGAACGAGCAAATCCATGGAAGCGATTCGGGCCACCCTCAAAGCGCAGGGTTATGGCTTGAGTGGGCGAGTGATGGATGCAAGCCTGTGCGGGGTCCCCCAAGCTCGCAAGAGATACTTCTTGATCGGATGCCTTGGGGCGCCCGACGGGTTCCTCGACCCATATCTTGAGAAGGGCCTTTCTGACCATCAGATGACAATTCGTGAGTATCTCGGTAACGAGCTTGGAATTGATTACTACTTCAGAATTCCGCGAAGCTACACGAGGCGGGCCATCTTCAGCATCGACGAGCCCTCGGTCACTATTCGTGGTGTGGACAGGCCGATACCGCCGAACTACAAGCTTCACCCCAACGACGCGGCGGACCTCAGTCAAGCCCGGTGCTTGACTCCAAAGGAACGCAGTAGGATCCAGACTTTCCCGGAGTCTTTCAAGTTCTTTGGGAGTAAGACGGATATCAACCAGATGGTGGGCAACGCCGTACCGGTAAACCTTGCCACCTACGTTGCACGAGCGCTACTAGAGTACAGGAGGGATGTGAGCGATGGACTGCGTTGATCTTTTCTCGGGATGCGGCGGTATGTCGCTCGGATTCCAGAATGCGGGCTTCAACATAAAGGCGGCGTTTGATAACTGGCAGGCGGCTGTCGACATCTATTCGGCAAACTTCGACCACCCGGCATTCAAATACGATCTTTACGATGCGGAAGCGGTCCCGAAAATTGAAGAGTATTCGCCGTCGATGATAATCGGTGGCCCCCCTTGCCAGGACTTCTCCATTGCGGGCGCCAGACAGCGCGGCAAAAGGGCCAATCTCACCATCCGATATGCTGAGATAGTTCGGGACGTCAGACCCGAGTGGTTCGTCATGGAGAATGTTTACAATATCGAGCGGATGGACGTCCTGCCCGAGGCGCTGGAAATATTCCGCAATGCTGGATACGGTCTCACGAGGCGCGTCCTCAACGCCAGTCTATGTGGTGTGCCTCAGATTCGCAGGCGCTTTATCCTTGTCGGTCATCTTGGTGATAAAGATGACTTTCTCGGCGAACTCTTGGATTCAAGGCTGAGCGACAAGCAGATGACCGTCAGGGATTACCTTGGCGATTCGCTCGGCACGCAATACTTCTACATGCATCCACGCAACTTCCAGCGTAGGGGCGTCTTCACGATTGACGAGCCAGCGGTAACGGTACGAGGCACCAACCGTCCGATACCGCCAGCATATAAGAGGCATCATGCCGACAAGGCTGATATTTCTGAAGGTGTGAGAGCCTTAACATACAAGGAGCGCAGCTATCTGCAAACCTTCCCCGAAGAGTTTGAGTTTGTCGGGTCCAAGACAGACATTGAGCAGGCGATTGGCAATGCCGTGCCAGTTAAGCTTGCTGAGTACGTTGCTAGATGCATAGCTGACTATGCAGCAGATTAATTGTGGTGGTTGCCATGTCCTTTGTCGATGAATGGAATTTGAGCTATCCCATTCCGAATTCTATATATAGCGAGAATACGCTATCCGTTTGCGGGAGAACAGTTGGACAAGGTGGTGCTGGACAGTACGAACTCAAAGGTTCAGGCTCTCTTGCAAACGGGGATACGCTGACTGCAGTTGACATTATCGGACACGCAATCATCTTGGAAGTAGTCGTACCCTCTACTGGGCAAGTTGTCTCCCTTGGCACGCGTTATCCCGTTGCAAAAAAAGGCGGAAAAGTACGTGTGCAAATACAAGGAGACGGGGCAAAGCGTCCAAATGTCGGCAACTTGTTTGCCGCACTGCTGTTGTTGCCAGTGACGGGCAAAGTAAACGATTCATCGCCGTTGCAAGAGGACGGTTTTGCGGAAAGGACATTCTGGATGGATGCAGCCGAAGTAAAGCCTGTGGGCGTCTCCGAAGATGCATATATCTTGGAGCTAACGAAACTCTTCTTCGCCACTGGAAGCAGATACAAAGACGGGCAGTTTTCGGGTGCGATAGATTACGACTACAAGTCGAGAATTGACGATCTTATTGCCCTTTGCAATCGCGGATGCAAGATGAGGGCTGGTAGCCTGACCACGGCATTCAAGTATTTCGCTGACGTTTACGCAGGGAAACTTGAGTTTGATTACAGCGTGGCTGAGTTCATGCGAAACCTCATAGCGAGCCAATTGATTGCCGAAGAGGGCATCGACTACGAACAAGGCGATGACGTGCTGCCCGCAATGCATCAACTAATCGACCTTGCTGCAAAGAATTCATCGAAAGCATCAAGCAGAGAGAAGAGGACTTTTCAGCTAAACAACCTTCCAGCTGAATTTAAAACCGACTTCTCCAGGCGCTACATCACGTCACTACTGGCAAAGCCCTTTGTCATCCTTGCTGGCAACAGCGGAACAGGCAAGACGCGGATTTCCAAGCGTTTTGCAAAGTACCTTGAGGTCTTGGATGAAGACGGGGAGCCAAACTGGTTGCTCGTCCCGGTCGGTGCCGACTGGACCGACAACACCAAGGTGCTGGGCTTCTTCAACCCGATTGCAGACGGCGGCAAAGGCGCGTACGAAGAGACCGGCATACTGAGACTCATCGAACGGGCCAACGCTAACCCCGAGGTTCCGTATTTCCTCATCCTCGACGAGATGAACCTGAGCCATGTCGAGCGGTATTTCTCAGACTTCCTCAGCCACATGGAGACCATCGGCGAGGATAACCTCATCGTGCTTGATGGGTACGGCGATGGCGGTGCTGACAGGCTGCCCTATCCGCAGAACCTGTTCGTTGTCGGCACCGTGAACATCGATGAGACCACTTACATGTTTAGCCCCAAGGTGCTCGACAGGGCAAACGTCATAGAGTTCAAGCCGTCGAAGGCCGAAGTCCTCGCAGGGTTCAAAGCCATCGAGGATGCGCCGGACGTTGCCGTCGCAGCTTCCGGCGTCCCCCAGGCTTTTCTGCGTCTCGCCAAGGACATATGGGAGGGAGCCAATTACATCAGCGAAGATGATGCTAACGCCATCTTCGAGAAGTTCGACAAGCTGTATGAAGAGCTGGAGAAATGCGGCTATGAGTTTGCCTTCCGCACCGTGCGCGAAGTGCGAATGTACGTTAATGCCGCGCACGAGCTTGACGGCGAGAACTACGAACTCGAGCGTTCTGTCGATGAGCAGATTGTCCAGAAGGTGCTGCCGAAGCTCCATGGTAACAAGCGTGAGATCGGCAATCTGCTTAAAAGCCTGAAAGACATATGCGATGGCGAGCTGAGCTCCGTTAAGATAAGCCAGATGGCAGCGAAACTCGATAACGTGCAGTATGCGAGCTTCATCTAGCCTATGGACGGCAGCATCGGCGCAATCCGCTTTGCAGCGGATGGAAGAACAATAGCCAGGCTCTACCAGAGCGGTGCGCATGACCGAGTCGATTGGGACGAGGAACAGCAGACCGGGCTAACCGGGCTGACGTGTTTCGGTCTCAAGCCGGAAGCATCCCAGAATGGCGCTGGTTCAACACCAGCCTTCGCCGTCAAGGACGGTCTTGACGGGAGTCCCACGCTTCGAATCAACGAAACCACATGTTATGTGCTCGAATACGAGCGGACCCCTGATGGTGGCCTGCATCCTCGCGCCTCGTTCCAAAACGAAGGCAAGAATATCAGGTGCGACAGAAACGGCAATAGTGTCACCTTCCAGTTCGTGAACTATCTCGGGCGTTCGAGGATTCGATTCGGCGAGGAAGCTGATGCGCCGATGCTACAGTTCGAAGTCGTCCCGCTCAAGATTGGCTATGAAGACGATTACATCGAGCTCACCGAGGAGCTTGCCGCAAGGTGCGCTGCGCTGCTCCTTGACTACTCGGGCTCCACGTCGAACGTTTACAAGCAAGCCGACGAGAATCGCGAGACGCTGCTTGAGCAGTTCGTCTTCCTGCGGCAGTTCTGCTACGAACCGAACCTCCAAGCCCTCTTCGAGGCGATAAAGAGGAACCCTGATAGGACGCTGGATCACGAGGACGAGCTGCGGTCGGTTGGGGCTGGCATGCCGTCCCGGAGGTTTTATACGAACCCCTTCTCGAACAGCCGGATGTGGACGCGCTTGAACTGCGGCGGCGATGCGGGAGGCGTCTACCTCCCCCAGATGGTCAGCGTCACGCGCAAGTACGACCTGCTCGACACGCCCGCCAATCGGTTTGTGAAATTTGCCCTGCATGAGATTGACCGGATCTGCACCTCTCTGATGACTGTCCTGGATGCCGAGAAGGGCGATAC
Source organism: uncultured Collinsella sp. (assembly GCA_958435545.1). Next base: position 38,768 of record CAUBGU010000001.1, on the reverse strand, counting down.
TCGGCAGACGGAGTGTTATCGCGAAGCCGCCGCGCTGCACGCCATGCTGGATACGATACTCAGCGACGCCTTCTTCGACGATGTCGGCACCCTGCAGATGATGCCTCAGAACAACCAGGTGTTGCAGAAGCGCGAGGGATACTCGCAGATCTTCTTCGCATATTCCATGCTCGATATGGCGCTGCAGCTCGACTGGAAGGGCAAGGATGACATCTACGAGGGCGAATCGAAGAATGTGGCCCTCCTCTACGAGTACTGGATCTTCTTTGAGCTGTACGACATCGTAAGGGGGATCGAGGGGTGCGAGCCGATAAGCACCGATGACCACCCATTTATCGGGACGAATCCCGACGGTGGGCTGTCAATATCCCTCAAGCAGGGCGTACGCTCCTGCCAGTCATTCCAGATTGCGCAGTGCGGCGCGAAGGTAAACCTCTACTACAACCGCACCTTCTCGCCCCGTGACTTTCATGCCACTCGTTACGAGGGTTCGTACTCGAGACCGTTCAGACCCGACTACACGCTCGCGATATTCCCGGATGCTTATACAAACGAGCGAGCCGCAGTGCAAGATGGAGCTGTTGCATTCGTCCACTTCGACGCCAAGTACCGCATCACCGACTTGACGGGGCTTGTCGGCAAGGATGTGGGCACCGAGGAGGCAGAGCGCGAGGAACTTAACGAGGAGAAGGCGGCCTCCACCACGAACACCTACAAGCGCGGTGACCTGCTGAAGATGCACACGTACAACGACGCGATACGGCGTACGGTTGGCAGCTACGTGCTTTATCCGGGGTCGGGCGAAACGGGCGAGAAGGGCCAATTCCGGCTCTTCGAGGAGATTTTGCCGGGTGTCGGCGCTTTCGCCATGAAGCCGAGCATCAGCAGGACGGCAGAGAATGCGTTGCGCGATTTCATAGAGAAGGTCATCGGCGAGAACACGGCAAGCAATACGCGGCTGAACCGGCTGAGCTACTTCACCGAAATGGTTGTGGCTGAGCCTCCAAGCGCGGGCAAGACGGATAGCGACTCCTACGGGCATGGTGGCGAATCGTTCGTGATTGGCTACATTCGAGGGGACTCTCCCGATGACTACTATCACTTTCTCGAAAGCAGCGGCAGGCTCCGCAAGGGCGGGCGCTTTCTCTTCTACTTCTATGCCATTAAGGACGGGCATGTCTACTCGCACCATAAGGATCTCTTCCGCACGTCGTGGTTCCGCTTCTATCGGAACGCCATAAGCCAGACGAACACCTACGAGATCGAGCCTGTGGCGTGTCGCATAACCTCGAATGAGCTGGTTTCGAGGGACGAGCTGGCCGACCGCCTGGCCGACCTTGGCTACGTGCGGGATCGTGGGAATCAGGGTGCCGACTTCTACTATGTCCTGTCCGTGCGGGTGGAAGATGACGCGGCAGAACCCTTAAGCCTGGGGCGCAGGGCGGTGGATGAACAGAACGGCAACGATGCGTTCAGCCCCCACTCGCCAAAGATTGTTGGGTGATCATCTGGTCATTTTCAGAGTAGCGGTAACACCTACGGGCGCGCGAGGGGCAACGCATGAGGCCAATCGTCTACAACGGGGTTGACCTGTCGGGCGTGTGCTCTGCCGAGGTCATCGAGAAAGTTGCCCTGCCCGTGGAGGCGGAGACCCTGGCGGTGCCGAGGCGTGCCGGCGCACTGCTGGTGGCGGGGCGGCTGTCCCCCAGGCTAGTGCGGGCGCGGCTGTTCATGGACACCCGCCCGCGCCTTCAGGACGATGTTCGGCGACAGGGACGACGCAGCGGCGCTGCCACGTCGCGCAGGTAGCGGAGGAGGGTTGCTCCCAATGGCCCGCGGCGTCCGCGCCCCGGTGCCACCCCGTGACCGGCGGCTTCGCTCGAAGCCGCTACATCAGGCTCGTTCCCGCTTTTCCGGGTCATATCCCTTCGTATACACGGTAAAGCTAAGGCTATCTATCGTGCCGGTGCTGTAGACGCATGCGTCGGGCGCGCTCCGTGTGCCTTGGGCGGTCGGGTCGGTCGAGACACAATCGTCCCTATCTATTCCAAGCAATGGAATGGGCTTTGCCACCTGGTCGGCGCTATTAATTTGCGCAATGATCTCCAACAACTCGTATAACTTGATAAGCCATGAGCTGTATGGGTGCTCGCCGGGTCCCTTGTGCTTCAGCGTGCACTTTGATTGCGGGCTTTCGGCGAGCTGGCTCAAGCGTTCAAAAAGCGCCGGGTACTCGGCTTCGGGAAACTCGACTTGTACATACTGTATGCCATTGAGGATGAATCCGTACCACAGTACGGGGTATGGAAAACCGTTCCTATCTGGTCGCCTGATTTTTGTCCTGCAATTGGGCTGGTTGACGATAGACAGCCATGCCGCATAGAGCTCGTCGGAAATTAGGTCGCTCGCTTGGTATGTTGGGCCAAGACCATCGAGAACAAAATTGCCAAGGCTGTCAAAATAGTGGGCACAATCCGTTAAACCCTTTTCGTATGCCGTGCCGGCTTTTCTCCGTATATTGAGTGCGACGTCGCGGGGTGATTTGCGACCAAGATGTTTTTTGGCGTTGTGCCGCGGGTTGCAATAGAGCTTGGTCGCCGCGTTATATCGATCGCAGTACTTGCTGTTAGGGCCGGTCGGAAAAAAGAGCGAACCACAGGTTTGGCATGTTATCGGCATAATGCCGCACAGCAGCAGCTCGTGGAGGATGCGGGCATAAAGGCTTGCAAAGGAACATTCCTCTTCGGTGAAGTAAAGCTCTCCTGCCTTTGCAATAACAGCTTGAAGCCTTACGAGCCTATTGAGGTTTTCCTGGTCGTTAAGCTCTGCATGCGTATGGAAGTCTCCATTTGCGTAGATTTGGTTCTCGCGCATAGCCTCGAGATAGTTCTTGCGAAACGCCTGCATAAAGGGGGCGCTATTCATGCGTTTTATATCGCTCAAATGTTCTTCGAGCTTTTGAGCCGTTTCGTTTCCGGGCAAGTGCTTTTTGGCTGCGTATGCAAAAGCGTCGCCAAAGCGGATGATTGCCGGCAGCTGATTATCGAATAATCGAAATTGTCGCGGGTCGCTTGTTTTGATGGCGGCTGGGAAAAACTCTTCGTTTTGCGCGAGCAGGCTAGGTGCCTCGGTGTTTTTAAGCAGCGGGGCAAGCTCCAGACATTCCTGATAAAAAACAATGAGAAGCGCTCGAAAGAGATCGGTATTGGTGCAAACGCAAGCTGTTTCTATCTGCGAGTTGACCTTTGGATAGTTGTCTCTTGGATTGTCGCGTTTATACGGCACCGGTTCTGTTAGCCCGGTCTTGCCGTTGGTAGTTGTAATGTCCATGTCGTTCGACACGAGCTTGAGATAGGAGCTGAAGAGGGACGCCATTTCTTGCTTATTGAGTTGGGCCGATGTCGTGATCACCGCGCGGTACAGGCGGTTGATTTCGTTGCACTCAATAGCGTTGTTGTTCATCCAGCAGCTGTAATAGCGATAGTCGGGAATCGCTGTGATGTTCATGACACACTGCCTGCAGACATTTTCAAGGAGATACCTGGCCATGCCAGATATCTCTCCGTGTGCATGGCGCGTAATGGCTTTATCGAATATCGGAGCAAAGAAATCGAGGTCGCGTTCCTTTTGTTTTTGAAGGTTGACTTCGATTTCGGCTTCGTTCAATTCTGCTTGCGCGGACTCTTGGTCGGAATCGTCTGGATCGAGCCAGTCGTCATGGTCTGGTTCGGCTGCGTAGTCCATCGAAGCGTGTTGCGCATCGTGGGGAGCAGGGGGCTGACGAATGGCGTTCTGCAAATCGATGTAAAAGCGCAATTTTGCTCGCTCACGAAAGTGGCCCCCAATCTCGTTGAAAAGCGAGCTTAAGTCGACGCGTAATAGGTCGTTGGCTACGGAGACGAGATTCCATGCGCTTGCATTGCCGGTTGCGTTTCCGTCATCGGCGCAATCAATCTCTGGCGTTCTGTTAAGAAGAAGCATGCGGGGATTGACGGGAGAGCGAAGAAAGCCAGCCTCGAAACCCCAGCTAAACGGCTCTTGTTCGGAATCAAGCATTAATGCTCCAAACAGCCAAAATTTAAAACCCGATAAAAGTCATATTACGCGGCTGTTTGCGGCTGTTCAATGGAATCAAGCGAAAAGGCTTAAAACCAGGGAGGCCGTTATGTCCGATTGCATCAAGCTCAACAAAGGAAACATCGATGTATGCGAGCGCGAGGTTATCGTTCTTCGCGAGATCATCGCTGCCGCCATGGGTCGTTTGCACCAGATGCGCAAGCAGTGCGAGCGCGGCTATGTGTCTTCGGAGGATTTCGAGAATGCGTTGGATGCGTACGGAGTAATCAGTGAGCGAGTCGATGAGCTTGACCAGCTTGGTTTCGAGTTCAGATGGTCGTCAGTCCCCGATGCCGGAATCGATGAGAACGACGGGCTCGAATGGATCGAGGACGACAACCCTCCGCGTGAGCGCGGTTTTGATATTGCTTGTTAATGTGACCGAACGGTTGATTGGAGACAAAATGTATCCGTACTACGAATGTGACAACTATCCCATGAGCATTACAGATGATGACGGCCCGTTTCTGATCATGGAGGCGAGGCTGTCTGGCGACGACGAGCTCAATGATGATTTTAGGAAAGGCGCCAGTTATAGATGCTCGTGTGCGACTGTTTCTGCGGCGATTGATCTTTGCAGGTCGATGACGGACGGCGATGCCGATCCTTGGTATGAAAGTTGGGAGAAGGCGGTTGAGCGTTATCCGCTCGAGAAATGCGAGGATGCGACAACGCTGTATTGGATCGAGCCGACCGATCCGCACAAGGCGCTGTGCGCCCTCCAACCCCATTGCGATCTTGAGCCATACGTGGCTGAGGCAATTGGCGCAGTTGACACGTATCTACTGGAGTGCGCGGACTATCCCTTTACGGTCGATCATTTAGATCTAAAGGACGTTGACGTCCTGCTCAGCGCTGCTTGGGGATTGGCTCGAGTCCTCGAAGAAACTTGGGGCACTTGCGACCCTGATGATGTTTTGGAAAAGATCGAGGATGCTACGTACAGTGCGTATATAACGGTTAAGGACCTGATCGCGGGCGAAGAGGCGGCCAAAGCCAGCGCAAAGTCCGATGACAATCTTTAGCCACCGCACTGAACGGCGCGACCGATCGGAAGGCTGCCGGGAAAAGCTTTAGCAAGCGCCCCGACCAGGTTCAGGAGTCTGCCGCCGATGCATCCCTGATGCGTGTCGCCCTTGCAGTGATCGATGCCAAAGAGCGCGAGGCGTTGGAGTGCGATCTTAAGAAACTGCTCGCTTCGTGCGAGTAGTCGCTGACTGCTCCTCTTTCCTTTCTTTCTTCTCTCAAGCGGCATGGACGCCGCCGCCTTGACCGCCCAGCGCGAGTTTTGTCCGCACGGGATGGTATCAAACACGTGTAACAACTAAATCGGAGGTTTGACCATGGCTATGTGGGATCTCAACTGCCAATCGAATCCGTCGTCTGCGGACGACAAGGAGCTCGCTCCCTATCTTGCACGTCAAAAGGCGATGCGCGAGTTTTTTGAGCGTGCGCTGTTTGCCCCCAAGGATCAGGGCAACAATGGCCTGTACTTTTTGGGCGCCACGACGGGCTCGGGTAAAAACTATACGGCCGAGCAGGTCACAGCCGACCTCATCGCCGGTGACTGGGACGATTCGGGCTGTTTTAACAAGTGCCCGGGCCGTCGTTACCTGGTGTTTGTGGTGCCGGGTAAGGACAACCGCGACAACTACGTTGCGAGCGTGCGCAAATTGCTGGTTGAACAGGGCATGGATGGCGATGCCGCGCAGCGCATGGTGTTCGATCTTCCGCGTGCGGGCGATAACATCCTGCATTGGATTGAGACTACGCGCGGTAAGGGCGCCGTGGGCGTGCGCGACATTCCGTGTCCCATCGAGGCGGACGACGAGAGCTCTCATCGCATCATTAAGCGAGCGTGGGGCAACGCGATGGAGATCGCCGATGACCTTTTGGGCATCCTTGACACTCGAAATCGTCTGGGAGGTGTTGCAGACCGTTTGACCCCCGCCCTTCGCGACAAGCTATCGTCGGCGGATGCGAGCTTGCGTTGGGCTGTGAGCCACGAGCTCAAAAACATCACGCGCGGCATGGAGGTGATCCCCCAGATTTGGCCGTCTGCCCTGCTCAATGACGAGAGCATACCGCATGTGATTGCCCTGACACCGCAAAAGCTCATCAATAGGATCGATACAGTGACCGGTGCAGGCGTTGTGCTCTTTAACGCAATGGCTGCCGAGAAGGGCCTGTTTATCTTTGATGAAATCGACCACATGAAGGCCGACATACTGTCGACGCTGACAGACGATCCCGTGACGTTTCAACCGGACGAAGTATTGCGTATCCTCGATCGTCATTTTAACGGCGGTGTGGTGGACCCCTTGCTACTGGGGAATCGAGATCAATGGATGGCGGTCTATACGCACGCTTCCACGTCGGGCGATCACAAAGGGTCAAACGCCGAGAGGAACAGGGTTTCGCGGGCGAGCGTAGAGGAAGATGCCGAAGAAATCGCCAAGGATGCCAAGAAAATTCAAAAGGCACTCGCCTCTTGTATTAAGGACATGAAACTGCGTCCGCCTTTTGCGCTGTCTGACGAGGCGAAAGAAGAGCAGCTCTCCGGTCGACATCTGTTTGGCAGCGACGATATTTCGGTGGGCGACAACTCGGCGAATCCGTTGCGCTTCAAACTCAATGAGGGCGGTACTCGCAATATGATTATCACTCGCGGAGGGAGTGGGCAGCAAACCGTCAGCAAGGCGGTGCGTCGTGCACGCGGTCTGGTCAGGATGGTGGTGGGTCATCTCGCCCGTTGCGCCACGCTTATGGACAAGCTGTACTACGGCAGCATTTCGTACAAGGACGACCTTTCGCGCAAGAACATCATCGATGCCCTGGGCATTAGGAACAACCAGACCAGCGAGAAGTATTTTTGGGATTCGTTGATGCTGGCGCTGTTCTTTAAAGATCGCAAGAATGACGAGATCGATGCCGCCGACGACTCGATGTATGCGCGTGGTGTCGATTATCTAGTGATGGAAACCACCATCGAGCACATGTTTACCACGTACCTAACCAGCCACGGCATTGAGCGCATGCCCGAGGCCTACCTTGCCTCCATTGCCGCCAAAGCGCCTTGCGTGTGCATGAGCGCAACATGGAGTGCGCCGACCGTCAAAAACTTCAACCTCGATTACCTTGACGAGGTTCATGGCGTGGTTCGCAAGGACGCTTGGATTGGCGAGCTCAACCAGGAAATCGTGCGACAGACTAAGCTGTTTAACAAACAGGCTGCGAAGGAGTACGACGTCGATATTGCCTGGGTGGATGAGTCCAAGGAAATTGCCGGCATGGTCGCGCTGGCAGGCGGCGCCTTTGGCGGCATCATTGTGTCGCCCGACGAGGTGTACGAGCGCGCGATGCGGTTCTTTGACGGGATTGGCGTGAGTGAGGGACTTGCGGTGCGCTTGCGCTTAAAGATTGCTGACAGGGTGGGCGTGAGCGACGCCAAGAGCATCGAGTTTGAGCTGAAGCGCCTGAGCAAGACGCTTGTTGCCGTGAGTACTTGGGCCCGTGGTGTGGCGCGTAACGAGCAACGGGCGGGAGCCGTTTTTACCACGCGCCACATGGGAAACCATGGCGAATTCAATAGTCTGGCGCTGGATCTTGCGCGCGAGATTGTCGCGGAGCTGGTGATTAGAAACATCAAGTGCCCCGAGATGTCGTACGAGAAATCGCTTGAGGCCGCCAAGGACATGGTGCCGTGCTTTAACGCTGCGGAATGGGATGCAGGTTGGCGTGGCGCTCAAAAACGTCTCGAGCTGGGCCAGCCGACCCTGATGTTTATCAATCTTTCGGCCGGTGGCTTTTCCAAGAATCTCAAATACAAGGTGCCGGAGAATCTGTGCGACATGGTTCATCAGGTCGATTGCGGCTTTGAAAATGCCGACCGTCGCCCCAAGATGGATCTTGATTTCTTATATATCGAGTCGCCCACAAGTCGTTTGACCTGGGGAGTGGAGATCAACTCAAATAAGTTTGTCCAGCAGGCGCTACTTGGCGTGGTGGAGCAGGAGGAACTGGTAGCGCGCGGCGAGGTTCCGTTTACTCAAAAGCGCCGGAACGTACGGATGCTTCTATCTGGCGTTAATAAGAGCCTGCCGGTGCGCGACACCCTCTCTTATCAGGTCGAAGGCGCTCGCATTGTGGCACAGGCTGTGGGTCGCCTGATGCGCACGAGTGTAAAGATGCCTTGCGTGCAGGTGCTGCTCGACCGCGAGATTGCGAACGATTGCAACTTTTCGTTCTTGCATGATTTGCCGATGGGCTACGAGCTTGAGCAGGTGGTTGGTGCCTGCGCCGCTGCCAACAACCATATGACGGACAACAAGGAACACGCTGCCGTTAAGCAGCAGAACCTTGCCGCCTTTAGGAACAACCTTGCCAAGCAAAAGCACGAAAAGCTGGCGTGGAAAGTTACCTCGCTAAACGCCGGGGACGAAGATCTCACTGCTTTTGATGGCGAGCGCGACTTTTACCTGCATCATTTTTGCCTGCCGTGGGAAGATCTCGCGCAATACCCAGAGCGCCGGAGTACCGCGCTGCGCATGTCGCATGCTGCAAATGGCTATGCCTATGCAGAAGGCGGGGCATGCAAGGTGCCGCACTTTGAATTCCCTAGCTACGATGGTGAGCCCGTCGAGCAGATTGCTGCTCGTCTGGAGGATCGTTGCCACTGCAAGGAGGGCTTAAAGGGCGCGACGGTTCGCCAGGTGAGCCAGGCGGCGGCGCGCGTACCCGAGCTGCTGTCAATTCGCGAAGTGCGTGAGCGTTGGTCGAGCGACGGGGTGCCCACAACGCTGCAGCCGGCGGCGACGGCGCACATGACGCCCTATATGTTCCAGGCGGTCTACCTGGGTGAGCTGGGAGAATCTGCCGGAAGGGCAATCTTTGAGGCATATTACGACGGCCGCTATTCGCTTACGCGTGGCGATGCGGCACACGCCGAGACAGGTGGCGACTTTGAGGTGCTCGATGCTGCTGGCAACACGACCGGGGTATGGATCGATTTTAAGCACTATCGCATCGGTGCCTATATCGCTTATGTTCGCGACGGTCGCGAGGCGTCGGATGCCGAGCGCTTTAGGGCGAAGGCTCAAAAGGTTGGGGCGAAACGCCTGCTAATCGTCAACGTTTTGGCTGATGAGGCAGCGCTTGAGTGCGTGCCCAAGGCACTCGATGCTGAGGGGACTGTGTTCTCCGTTCCTTATATGGCCGCCGACGGTGCAATCAATTTGGAGATGATGGAGGCGATCGGCCGTGCAATCGAAGCATAACCAGCCGTGCGGTTTGGGAGACATCGCCGTATCAGAGCTCGTGTTGCAGCTCGATGCCGCTGCTGCCGAGGAGCGCTACTCGGTCTTTTGGTGCAACGTCGGCGATGCGGGCAAGCATGCCGTGGCGAACTTTATGGCCGATGTGTGCCAGACGGGCAAGGTCGTCGCGCTCACGCAGCTTGCAGACAACCGCGTCTTTCTGATGGTCAAAGCGGGCGTGCAGACGGGCGACCTTAATGCCTCGCTTTATCAGGAGCAGATAGTTCCGATTAAAACTAATTGGAACGAGTTGGACGATTACGTTGCGCTCCGCTTGCTGTTCAACTCCTGCTCTCAGTTTGAGGGGATTGAGGACGAAGTTCCCAATGACACCGGGCACCTGTATGTCATTAGCGCCAAGGGTGCCCGCCGCGATGCTGTCGAAAGCGACGGAAGGGGACCTGCCAAGATCGAAACGGTTGAAATCGTTATCGATGAGGATTGCACCTTTGATCTTAAGATTCGGACGTTTACCAAGCGCCGTGTGCTTATTGGCAGGGCACAAGGTGACGAGAAAGAGCTCGAAAAGATTAAGAGCCAAGTGGGCTACAGGCTATCGCCCGTGGCGACGATGGTGCTTGCCCACGAACAAAAAGACGAGTACATCCTGCGCCGAGCCAAGGGCGACAAGCCGTCCAAGCGCCGTGATCTGACGTTCTCGGCCCAGGCGGACAAGGTCGCCTATACCAAGAAGGGCATTTTGTATCGAGAGCTGCAGATTCTCGAACGCCGTTACAGCGACTTCGCCCGGGTGACGCTCATGGAATACCCGCGTAAGAGTTTCTACGAGGTGCTCAAGGGTGATGAGTACGCGCGCGTGGTTGCGGAGCGCATGGCGGGGCAGCGAATCGTGGTGTCGTTTGCGCGCAATGGGCTTGCCGAAGTGGCGCGCCAGCTGGCCGATCGACTTAACGATTCCTCGTGGGGCGTTCGCGCAACGTATGGCGGAAGGGCCGTGGATTCGCGGGCGCTGAACCTTGTCGTTGTGCCCAATGAGGTTGCTGAGGACGACGGCTATGCCTTACATGCTGGCGTGGTGGAACAGCACGTGACACCGGATGTGTGCGAGCCACTGTTTAAGGTGGCGCCAAAGCAAAAGGATCGCAATGCGCAAGAGGCGATCCTGGGCGCCATGCTCAAAGAACTGCTGGTAAAGCAGGATGTTGTCGACGAGCGGGTGACGGCGTTTGATCTTGATGCTTTGGATATTGAGTCGGTGACGGTGTGTGGCTTGGTCGATGTGCCGCATAAAACAAAGGACAAGATTGAGCTGGATTCGCGTATCGCTACGTTGGCGATTGGCGCGGATGGGGGCATGCGCTATGCCTCACATTCGGCAGAGGATGGTCCCGAGGACGAGATGGAGCTCGATCTGCTGACCGCGGACGGCAAACTCGATAAGGGCGCCTATGTCTTTGACGTGCATGCGGACGGGCAGTCTATGCTTGCGCGCGTGCGGGATACGGGACTGACGACGTTTTCCAATAACTTTATGGCCCTGGTGGGTGAGCATCAGCTCACAGGCAAAGCAGGGCGTAAGAAAGAGATTTTCGAGAGCTACAACTCGCCTTATTACGGCATTGGAACGTTCGAGCGTGCGGGCAAGACTTGCTATTTTGTGGGCGTCAACAACGGCACCCAGGAGGATATGGCGACTGCGATTCACGTGCGTTCGATTGAGGTACTCGACGGCGATGATTTGTCTGAGTTGTTGGTTCAGCTGGCCAACATAGGCCTTTCGCGCTATAAGGCTCCGTCCGTGTGGCCGATTCCGGTCAAGTATCTCAACGAGTGCGCTGCGCGTGAGGGCGCGGTAGAGGATGGCGGTGGCGACAAGTGATGGTGTTGCGCAATTATCGCTCCTAGAACTTTTTGAAATTACGCTTGCATTGTAAAAGGGGAGAACATATACTGCAGCCATAGCACATCAGATGGGGTCTCAAAAAGAGACCAAGCAAACGAGTTTTCAGTTTATGTTGAGAGGTACTTGAGCATGACCAGCAGAATTTTCCCCCTTTACAACGACAATACCGACCATATCGATCTCAATACCATCTACGGTTGCAGTATTGGTTCTAAGGCCGAGAACTACATGTTCGCTCAAGATGATCTAGAGCTTAGCTCCGAAGATTATGAGTACCTGAATGATATTGAGCGCGAGCGGGAGTATGAGCTCGGCATCCGCTGATGGATGTGGGCTTGTCTCCAACTCCTCCGATTTAATTACCCCGTTATCACCTCTTTTTAGCGGGGCATATTGGATCGATTATGTGTCAAACATCAGCTCATCGTGGGAAGGAATCGGCAATGAGCAAGAACGTGAACAAGAACATCAATGGCGGCGCTGCGGGTAAGGCGAAGGCCGCCGGGCGTATGGCGACAGTTGCTGCGGCAACGATCGCCATGACGGGCGGGTCGCTGCTGTCTCCGCTGACTGCGGTGGCGCAGGGTGCGAACGGTGCCGACGCTACTGCGAAGCCGGCTGCGGTGCTGTCTCCGTTGACGAGCGCGGCTGCTGCTAGCGCTGGCGCGGGCACGGTGTCAGCGGTGCAGAAGGTCGCCAACCTGCAGGCTGCGGTCGATGCGGCTCGCGCTAAGGCCGCTGCTGCCAAGGCCGATTTGGATGCGGCCGCCGCTCCTTACGACGCCGCCGCTGCCAACCAGCAGCAGGCTCAGAGCGCCTACGATGCGGCCCGTGGCACAAGCGACGCTGCCGCTTCTGCAGCTTCGGCCGAGCTGGAGCAGCAGATGGGTGCCGCGCAGGACAAGGCCGATGCGGACGTGAAGGCGCTCGAGGACGCTCAAGCTGCACTCGATGCCGCAAAGAGGGATCTGACGGACAAGGGTGAAGCCCTGACCGCTGCCCAGAAGACCGCCGACGATGCCCAGGCTGCGCTCAAGTCCGCGCAGGCCGCTGCTGCCGATGCCACGCCCGAGGCTGTTGCCGCGGCTCAGGCCGCTGCCGAGCAGGCCGCGAGCGAGCTGGAGCAGGCAAAGCAGCAGGCCGCCGACGCGCAGGTCAGGCTTTCGAATGCCCAGGCTGGCGTTGATGCCGCCGCGGCCAAACAGTAGGACGCGCAAGGCAAGCTTTCGGCAGCTCAGCAGGCAAAGGATGCGGCCGATAAGGATGTGAATGCCGCTCAGGCGAGCTATGATGCCGCCAAGGCCGATCTCGACCGTGCCGAGCAGGGTGCCGCGGGCCCGGAGTACGAGGCTGCCAAGGCCAAGGTGGACGCCGCCGCTGCCGCGCTGGACGCCGCCAAGTCGGTCCAGGCGCAGCGCGAGGGCGAACTCGCTGCTGCCTCGCAGGAAGTGACCACTGCCGAGGGTGAGGTGCAGGCTGCTCAGCAGGCGCTCGCCGTCCAGCAGCAGGCTGCGGCTGACGCGCAGTCCAAGTTGGACGCTGCCACGGCTGCTGCGACCGCGGCAGACGCCGCCGTCGATCAGGCTAAGGCCGAGCATGCCAATGCGCTTGCGGCGCTGGCCGACGCTCAGGCCAAGCTCTCGGCCGCTAAGGACGAGAAGAACGCTGCCGACAAGGCGCTCGACCAGGCAAAGGCTCAAAAGCAGCAGGCCGATCAGGCTGTAGCTCAAGCGCAGGCCAAGCTCGACGCCGCTCAGGCTACGGCGAACGCCTCGGCGGAAAACTACCGCCAGGGCGCCATTGCGTTCTTTAAGAGCGTGGGTGCCGACGATGCGGCGGACCTGATTCTCAACTGCAAATATGCCAGCCTCACCAAGGTGGGCGAGGAGGTTGACGCGACGAGTCTGACCAACATGAAGCAAGCGATTGTGTGGCTCAAGGCGTGCAACAAGTATCGTGCGAGCGTTGGCCTGGGTGAGCTCAAGGTGACGTATGCCATGATGGCGACCGCGATTGCCGATGCGAATTTCTCCGATACCAAGACTGCGCACGCCATGCAGTTCAACGTGGGCGAAAACGTGGCGTGGAACTACGGAAGCGACCCGTTCATCCAGTGGGTCGATCAGGAGAAGGCCGTCTTTGACCGCGCTGCGGCTACGCTGGGAGCGACGGGCCTTACGGGAAAGGCTGCTTTTGATTTCTACGAGCAGCATGGCGACGAAATCGATCGCTACGTGGCTGCGCATGGCGGGAGCGTGCATACAGTCGGTCACTACATGAATGTGATCGATCCCGATTACACCGTAACGGGTATGGGGGTTTGCACGCGCGGGACGATGAACCGTTGGCTTACGCAGGCGCAGACGTTCTCTATGTCTGGAGGATGGTACACGAATGCCGCCAATCCGATGACGGTTGCCGAATACGAGGCTGCGCTTAATGCGTGGTGTGACTCGTTGGCAAATCCTGGGCAGGGCGTGGACGCGGCTCGTCAGGAGCTTTCTGCCGCTCAGGGCGCGGCTGCGCAGGCTGGCGGCAAGGTGAGCGCCGCGTCGCAGGCCGCCGCTGCAAGGCAGGCTCAAGTCGATGCTGCTGCCGCCGATGTTGACGCTGCTGCCGCTGGGGCCTCGGATGCCCAGGCTGCCGTGGGGGAGAAGCAGGCCGCGGCTGAGGCCGCTGCGCGTGCCGTGGCTGATGCCCGCGCCGACGTGGACGCTGCCAGCGCTGCGGTTACCGCGGCGCAGAGTGTCGTGACTGCCAAGTCTGATGAACTCGATGTCGCCAAGGGCAAGGCTGCCGCTGCCCGGCGTGCGCTGGATGCCGCTCGCGCCGGCGTTGGCGACAAGGAGAGCGCGCTTGCTGCCGCCCAGGACGAGCTGGCTGCGTACTCTGCCGACGTTGCCGCTGCTCAGCGTGCATTTGATGCGGCCTCGGCGGTGCTCGAGGGGGCGCGTGCCGTTCAGGCTGACGCGCAGGCTGCAGTGAATGCCGCGCAGGGTGCGGCAGGCCAGGCAGATGCCGACGTCGCTGCTGCCCAGGCCGAGCTTGTTGCCGCCCAGGCTGCTGCGAGCGGTGCCGGCACGGCTGTGACCGCGGCTCAGGCCGCATCCGTCGCGGCTGCTGCTCGTGCGGCTCAGCTACATGATGCCGCCGCGGCGCTTGCTCAGGCGACGGAGGACAAGGCCGCTGCCGATGCTGCTGTTGAGGCAGCGGCTTCGGCGAAGACCGATGCCGAGTCTGGCGTGACTGCGGCGGACGACGCCGTAACGGATGCGACCGCTGATCGCGATGCTTCTGCCGCCGCGGTTGCCCGCCTGCGCAGGATCAACCTTGCCGACGCCATCGCTAGCGGCCGTGCCAACGATGCGGATGAGGCGCTCAACGCTAAGATCGCTGCAGCCCACGATGCCGCCGAGCGCGCCGCAGCTGCCAAGATTGAGCTCGACGCTGCCGTTGCTGCGACGGATGCTGTGGCACCTGCCTACTTGGAGGCGCTTGCCAACTATACCGCCGCCAAGGCCGAGCTCGACCAGGCTATTGTCGAGCTCAACGCCGAGATCGCTCGCCAAGAGGCCGCCGAGCGCGGGAATGGCGAGCAGACTCAGCCTGCGACGCAGGTGGCGTACCAGGCCAAGCACATGACCTCGGCGTCCGAGGCCACCACGCAGCAGACGACGATGCCCGCCACGGGCGACGTGTCCAACCTGCTGGGCGAGACGTTCGTAATTGGAGGCACGGTCCTGGTTGCCGCCGGCGTCTTCCTGTCCGACAAGCGCCGCCAGCTGATCCGTTAGGGACGGAGGAAAGCGGATCATTTTCGGCGCGCGCCGCAAGGGCATGGGTCCTGCGGCGCGCGCCGCTTTTATCTTCAAGATTAATTAAGGAGGGACATATGCAAATTAGAGGAGAGGCCGCGATTGCCTGTGGGTTCATGGCGGGCTTGGCAACGGGGCTGCTGTTCGATGGATGTTTCGACAGCTACATCAATCGATTCTGCGATTCTGATTTTCCGAGAGGCTGGCCTCGGAAAACGGCACCGGCTCGTCAAAAGGCGGATGCGCCCATCAAGTCCCGCAGCGTGGCTGCTTCAAAAACCAAGGTGATCGTCATCAAGAACGGCAAGATTTATCACCGTTCTGGGGGATGCAAAAACCTTCCTCAAAATGCCATTAGAACAAGCGTGCCACTGGCGACCGCGCTCAAACGAGGAAAGACCCCCTGTTCAGTATGTTGCCCGCCAGCGGCTTAGACGATTCTTCGGGGGTGTTCTGCAAGGACATGGGTCCCTGCGGATACATGGGTTTAAAAACGTGTCCGCACGGCATGGGACACTTACCCTGCCGCCCTGCTCTGCCGCGGCGGCATGTACCCAAACAACGATCCTCTAAGGAGTTCGATACCAATGAGCGATAACACCAAGCATCTCGCAAAGAAGTGCGTCAAGGACGCGGGGCCGTGCCTCGCGTTGTGCCTTGCCGGCGCAGCGGTCGCGCTGCTGGCTGTTCTGGGGCCATTCGACGTGCTCCGAAGTGCCAGTTCCCTGCACGTTTGCATGGCCCTTGCCGGCGCCATGATGACCGGCGGCGTACTCGATCTGATTTTTTGGGTGCTCGACCCGTTTGGATGGAAGAACGAGGGGTAAGCCCTAAGGGATGGATACCCCGCAGCAACAGGAGGTCCCCGTGATCTGGTTTACCGGCGATACTCACTTTGGACACGAGAACATGCTACGGCTTAGCGATAGGCCTTGGTCGACTGTTGCGCAGATGAACGATGCCATGGTCGCCAACATTAACAGCAAGGTTGCTGCGGATGACGAGCTCTACATCTTGGGTGACTTTAGCTTTAAGATGACGGTCCAAGACGCCTACGAGCTGCGCAAAAGCATTGCCTGCAAGCGCGTCCATCTGCTGCCCGGCAACCACGACAAAGACTGGACGCAGCCTGCGGTAGCGGATGCTTTTATCGTCGAGCCGCCCATTTGCGCGCTCAAGATCAACTGCCAAAAAATCGTGCTGAGCCACTATCCCATGGTCGACTGGCAGGGCATGTCGCACGGCAGCTGGCATTTGCACGGGCATATCCACAGTTGCGGCGGCGCATACAACGAGTTCAACCGCAGGCAGGGACTGCTGCGCTATGACGTGGGCGTGGACGCCAACAGCTACGCCCCGGTGAGCTTGGAGGAGCTCAAAGCTTGGTTTGCGCAGGTAGACGAGCCGATGTGTTGCGTTAAATGGCCGTGGTGGGTCAATGCCACGGGCGACGAGCAGGTCGAGCACGATCTCGAAAGTTATAAGAGGGAAGTGGTGATCCGATGACGGTCTATGTGACGGGCGATATTCACGGCGGCCTCGACATGCAAAAGCTGCGCGATTGGGACCTTGGGGATAGCCTGACGAGCGACGACTATCTCATCGTCGCGGGCGACTTTGGCTTTCCGTGGGATTTCTCTGCCGAGGAGTGCGCCGACATCGCCTGGCTGGAATCGCGTCCCTATACCGCGCTGTTCGTCGACGGCAACCACGAGCGTTTCGATCATTGGGCGGAGCGCCCCATGGAGTTGTGGCACGGTGGGCTGACGCAGCGCCTATCGGATACCTCTCCCATCCGACGCCTGACGCGCGGCGAGGTTTTTGAGCTCGATGACTCAACGATCTTTACTATGGGCGGTGCCACGAGCGTGGACAAGGAATACCGCATACCGTATTCCAGCTGGTGGCCACAGGAGCTGCCGGACGAGCGCAACTTTGAGGAGGCGCGGGCAAAGCTCGACAGCGTGGGCTGGAAGGTCGACTACGTGATCACCCACACCTGCTCTACGCGCATGCTTTCGCCCACGCTTTATCCGGCACCCGGCTGGAATTACCCCGCCGTTGATCGGCTTACGGCATTTTTCGATGAGCTGGAAGACCACTTGGATTACAAACGCTGGTACTACGGGCATTTCCATCGGGATGCCAACCCGGCCGAGCGCCACACCGTGCTCTACGACTGCATCGTTCGCCTGGGCGACGAACTCCAGCCCTGGGATGTTGCGTAGGGGCGAGGCGTTTGGCTACTCGGCAGTTACAGTGATGTTCTCGCGATGCGCACGGATGACGTCCCAGCTAAAGTATTCGACCAGCTGCTTGGCAGAGCGCGGTGTGGTGTCCGGTGCGATGCCCGTTTGCCCGGCGAGCCAGCCCAGCAATGCCTCGGGTGTGCCAAAGCGGGCGCGGAGCTCGCCCAGGTCCAGATCGCGATCGCGCTTGGAAAGGCGGCGGCCGTCCGGCGACATGAGCAGCGGAATATGCGCGTAGTGCGGCGTGGGAAGTCCCAGCAGATGCTGCAGGTAGATTTGGCGCGGCGTGGAGCCCAGCAGGTCGCATCCGCGCACGACCTCGGTAACACCCATGGCGGCGTCGTCGACCACCACGGCCAGCTGGTAGGCAAACACGCCGTCGCTGCGGCGCACCAAAAAGTCGCCGCATTCGGTGGCGAGTGCCTCGCATTGGGCCCCGTACGTGCGGTCCACGAATTCGACCACATCGTCTGCGAGGTCGTCGACGGCGGGCACGCGCAGGCGCGTGGCCGGGGCGCGCAGGGCACTGCGGCGGGCGACCTCTTCGGCCGAAAGGCCTCGGCAGGCGCCGCGGTAGATGGGCGTGCCGTCGCTGGCGTGCGGCGCGCTCGCGGCGTGGAGCTCGGCGCGCGTGCAAAAACAGGGGTAGGTGAGGCCAGCGCCCTGCAGCTGGCGCAAGGCGCTCTCGTACAGGTCGAGGCGATCGTGCTGGTAGTAGGGGCCTTCGTCCCACTCAAGCCCTAGCCAGGCCAGGTCGTCAATCAGTTGAGCGGCAAGTTCCGGGCGCTTACAGCGATCGTCCAGGTCCTCGATGCGCAACACAATGCTGCCGCCTTGGCTGCGGGCCGAAAGCCACGAGCAGAGGCAGCTGAACACGTTGCCCAGGTGCATGCGGCCCGATGGCGACGGGGCAAAGCGCCCCACGACGGGCGCGGGAACGGAGGCGGGCTGCGTCGTTGGCGCATCCGCGGCGGGCGTTGCTATGTTGCGTGTTTTGATATCCATGCGGACGAGTATAGCGCGGGGCGCGATGGGGAGGCGTCACTGTGGTCCGCAAGTTGTCGAGGCCCCGCATTGCGTATGGCGGGCTGCAGACTCGGTGCTTTAATTCCTGTCCGTCAACTTGGCACCTTAGACAACAGAAACCCCGGCAGCTCTTCGCAACTGCCGGGGTTTCCGCGGAAAAGGGGGACATGATCCTCGAGCGAACGGCAAAGGGGCAAACCGTTTTCGCTCAACTGCTTTATGCCCCTCGACTGGTGGCTCAATCAGCGCATGCCGAGCCCACACAAAGCCGCTACACCTGTGACGGAGCTGTGAAGTGGTATCTATTGTTGGCGCGGGATTCGGCCAAAGAGCGTCCTAAACAACAAATTTGTTGCTGTCTGTCGGTTCAACCCAATGATCCGTTTTCCTCCGTCCCCAATAGATCGTTTTCCAAGTGTCGGGGTGCGGGCGTGACTTTCATCCCGTTTGGCACTCCGGTCGCCTAGATGTTCGTCATGTGTGCCCGCAAACGTGGGACAATGGCGATGTTGGTTTTACAGACAAAGGATGTGCCTATGAACGCCCCCGTTGCCAATACTTGTCGGCAGCGCTGCCTGTTTGCGCGATTCGCTTCCGTCTGCGTGCTCGTCGCGCTCGCGTTGTTGCTGCTGCCTGTCGCCGCGCACGCCGACGGCTACTCCATGACCCAAACCTATATCGGCGCCACGGTCGAGGCCGACGGCTCGCTGACCGTTGTCGAGGGGCGCCAGTTTGATTTCGATGACGACATCAACGGCGTGTTTTGGGAGATCAATACGGGCACCAACCAGCAGGGCGGTACGGCGGGTGTCGATGTGCTGAGCGTCGAGGAGGAGGACACCGCGTTCAACAAAGTCGATAGCGCGAACAAGGGTGACTCTGGCGTCTATACGGTCGAGCAGACTGGTGACGGCGTAAAGATCAAGGTTTTCAGCCCCCACGAGAGCGGCGATAGCGCGATCTATTACGTGAGCTACACCATGACCGGTGCGGTTATGAACTGGGCCGATACCGCCGAGCTCTACTGGAAGTTCGTGGGTGACGGCTGGTCTGCGGATTCCGACGATGTCGAGATGGAAGTGCGCTTCGCAAATGCCGCTGCCGGGACGGCGGCCGTCAAAGGCGATAACTTCCGCGCATGGGGCCACGGTCCGCTGACGGGCGACGTGTCGCTCGATGAGGACGAGCCCATGGTCACCTATACCATTCCCTGCGTGCATCAGGGCGAATTCGCCGAGGCACGCATCGCCTTCCCCAGCGACTGGGTGCCGCAGCTTGCCGCCGCGGGCGAAGAGCGCATGTCAACGATCCTGAGTGAAGAGAAGGAATGGGCCGACGAAGCTAACGCCCGCCGCGCTCACGCTCGCATGATTGCCAATGCACTTGCCGTGCTAAGTGTTGTTGCGGCGGTGGCCTTTACCGGCACAATCGTTATGCTCAAGCTGCGCAAGCGCAAGCCCAAGCCGCTTTTCCAGGACGAATATTTCCGCGATGTGCCTTCGGCCGACCATCCCGCCGTGCTTTCGGCCCTCATGAGCTGGAACGAGGTGCCCGATCAGGCATATATCGCCACGCTCATGAAGCTCACTGACGACCGTGTGATCAAACTGGAGCAGGCGACCGTGACCAAGGCCAAGAAGGGTCTGTTGGGGCGTGAAAAAGAAGAGCAGACGTATCGCGTGACGGTGAGTGATGCGGGCTGGAAGTCGGCCAAGGGCATTGACCACATGGTGCTCAAGGTCTTCTTCGCCGGTGCTAAGCCTGACGAGAACGGCGATCGCTCGCGCACGTTCGACGAGCTGCAGCGCTACGTCAAGCAGCACGCTACACCCGTGGGCGACAAGCTCGAGGACTATCAGAACACTGTTAAGGGCAAGCTGGCCGATAGCGAGTACGTTGCCTCGGACGGCATTGTTGCAATGGTGTTTTGCCTGGTTCTTGGTATCCTGATTGCCTTTGTTCCCGTGGGATCCATCTTCTTTACCGATGGCGCACAGGCGAACATTACTGCCGCGGTTATCTCGGTGCCGATTGTGCTGGTGGGTATCGGCGTGGGCCTTACGTTCCGCCGCTTTACGCCGGAGGGCGCCGAGGTGGCGGCTCGCTGCAAGGCGCTCAAGCATTGGCTTGAGGATTTCACGCGCCTAAAGGAAGCCGTTCCGGGCGATCTGGTACTGTGGAATAAACTTCTGGTGATGGGTGCGGCGCTGGGTGTTTCCAAGGAAGTCCTGCGTCAGCTTGCCGAGGCTGTTCCTCCCGAGGTGCGCGAGGCCGACGGTTTCTACGACAATTACCCCTGCTACTGGTGGTACTACCATCATTACGGCAACGAGTCGCCGATGGATTCGTTCGACGGCGTGTATCACGAGAGCATCCGTGAGCTGGCATCGAGCTCCGACAGCTCGAGCGGCGGCGGAGGCGGCGGCTTCTCGGGCGGCGGAGGCGGCGGCGTCGGCGGAGGCGGCGGCGGAACGTTCTAGCGGTCGTAAATTATGGGATGGGCTTTTCTCGACAGCCGTCGGGGGAAGCCCATCCCTTTTTTATGCGCTACCTACGAAGACTGTCCCCAACGACTAGTCACTGGGGACGTTCCTAAATGACTAGGTATGGCTGCTGGGCCTAGGCTGTTAGGTCGAGTTCGTAGAGGAAGCTTTCGCGCGGCATGTCGTGACGGCGCTCTTCGCGGTTGGCGCGGTGCGTGGCCGTGCGCTTAAAGCCATGCAGCTCGTAGAACTTCCACGAGCAGTTGGAGTCGGTGTACAGGTGCGCCCTCGTCGCTCCAAGCGAGGATAGGTGCGAGACCGCGGCATCGAGCAGAACCGTGCCAACGCCCAGGCCATGGACATCGCGATCCACGGCAAGCAGCGTGACCTCGTTGTCGTGCGGCAACGGGCTGCTCTCGAGCAGGCGGTTGTTGGTTCGGATGGTTGCGCGCACAAACGAGAGATACTCGGCGCAGGCATCAGGCTCCAGCTCACGCATCTGCGATAGCAGCGCGCGTTCGGTATCCATCCAATGCTCGTTGATAGTGGCGCCGGAGCTCTGTCCCGCACGCGCGAGCGAAATGCCACGCGCCTGACCGTCGATTACGGCAACCTGTGAAAACGTCGACGACGAAAGGCAGTAGGCGAGGTCGCACGCGGCCTCAAGGCGGTTGTACTCATCGTTATCCGAATTGTTATGCCAAAGCTGCTGCAGAATCAGCGCGATGGCGTCGAAGTCTTCGGTATCAAACGGTCGGTAGAGAACCCGCGAGACCATGGTGCCTCTTTCTTTTGCGGATGCATATCGAGCACAGTTCTACCACGCCATTGGCATCTAATTATGGTGCCCCTGTGTTCCATGAACTCACCGTGCCCGGTGCTGTGCCCATCCCCTCCGCGTGCAAACTTTTTCTGCACATGCGCCCGTTGCGGGGTGCATCGATGCGCTCGATGCGCTACATTAAATCAGTATTTTCAATGCCGCTGCGCGAGCGCTGCAGATCGACGTATCACCGACTCACAGAGCACGGCGGCGTACCAGACAGGAGGACTGCATGGGATCTGATGTGAAGATCGCACGCGCGTTGATCTCGGTTACCGATAAGACGGGCGTCGTCGATTTCGCACGGACGCTGGTCGATGACTTTGGCGTCGAGATCATCTCTACGGGCGGCACGGCTCGTGCCATCGAGGACGCGGGCGTCCCCGTAACCCCCATCGAGGAGTTCACGGGCTATCCCGAGATGATGGACGGCCGCGTTAAGACCCTGCACCCCAAGGTTCACGGCGCGCTGCTGGCCCGCCGCGATTCCGAGCAGCACATGCAGGAGGCCGCTCAGCACGGCATTAAGCTGATCGATCTGGTCGTCGTCAACCTGTACGAGTTCGAGAAGACCGTCGCCAACCCCGAGGTCACCTTTGCGGATGCCATCGAGCACATCGACATCGGCGGTCCCTCCATGCTGCGCTCTGCCGCCAAGAACGCCACGAGTGTTACCGTCATCTCAGACCCGGACGACTATGATGCCGTCCTGGCCGAGATGCACGAGACCGGTGGCTGCACCACGCTTTCCACCCGTCGTCGCCTGCAGGTGAAGGTCTACCAGACCACCGCCGCCTACGACACGGCTATCTCCCGTTGGCTTGCCGCCCAGGCAAGCGACGTGGCGGACACCTCTGCCAAGCTCGAGATCTCGCTGGAGAAGGTCGACGACCTGCGCTATGGCGAGAACCCGCAGCAAAAGGCCACGGTCTATCGCTTTGCCGAGGGCTGCGAGAATACCGCGAGCTCGCAGTTCCCGCTCGTGGGCTCCGAGCAGATCCAGGGCAAGCCGCTCAGCTACAACAACTATCTGGATGCCGACGCCGCTTGGAACCTGGTCCGCGAGTTCGACGAGCCGGCCTGCGTGATCCTCAAGCATCAGAACCCCTGCGGCTCCGCCGTGGCCGAGGACATCACGGCCGCCTACGACCGCGCCTTCGCCTGCGATCCCAAGAGCGCCTTTGGCGGCATCATCGCCTGCAACCGCGAGGTTCCCTTTGATCTGGTTGAGCACTTTGCCGATCAGAACAAGCAATTCGTCGAGGTTATCATCGCCCCGAGCTACACTGCCGAGGCGCTCGAGCGCATGGCCAAGCGCCCCAACCTGCGCGTGCTGGCCACCGGCGGCGTGGACCACGGCGCCCAGGTGGAGCTGCGCTCCGTCGACGGCGGCATGCTGGTGCAGGAGGTCGACCACGTGACCGAGGATCCCGCGACCTTTACGTTCCCCACTGACCGCAAGCCCACCGACGCCGAGATGGCCGAGCTCGAGTTTGCCTGGAAGGTCTGCAAGGGCGTTAAGTCCAACGCCATCTTGGTTTCCAAGGGCAAGGCCGGCATTGGCATGGGCCCGGGTCAGCCCAACCGCGTTGACTCCGCACTGCTTGCCTGCGAGCGCGCCGAGGACTTCTGCGAGCGCGAGGGCGTGGAGAAGGGCGGCTTTGCCTGTGCAAGCGACGCGTTCTTCCCGTTCCGCGACAACGTCGACGTGCTTGCCGCGCACGGCGTGACCTGCATCATCCAGCCCGGCGGCTCCAAGCGCGACGACGAGAGCGTCCAGGCCTGCAACGAGCATGGCATTGCGATGGTCTTCACGGGGGCCAGGCATTTTAGGCACTAGAGGCTTTCCCAAGCACCCGACCTTGCCCCTCAAACCGTCGCTTGCGTACATTTAGTACGCGGCGCTCCTCTTTCGGGGCAATCTCGGGCACTTGGAAAACCCTTAATGGGATGTTGTTCTATCCCATTAAGCCGATCGGTCGCCTGGCCGTATCGTCAAAATAATCTCCGCAAAAGACGGTCGCTCCGTTTGGAGGGCCGTCTTTTTGGTATAAGAGGACGGAATGACTAACACGAAAGGTACAACCATGCCCCAGATTGATGATGCCGAGCTGTTTGGCAATGCCGAGGATCAGCGTGCGTACGAGGACTTTTGCGCCAATCAGGAGGCGGTCGAGAAGTTTACGCTCGACAAGCCCGCGCTTGTCTGCCGTTGGCGCATGTCCAACAAAAAGGTGCCCATGCTCAACCGCCACATTCGCGCGCTGTCCGAGCGCCTGGTGCAGGGCGAGCCGCTTACCCACAACATGCTCAGCTGGGCCAAACAACACGTTGAGTGGTCGCTTGCCGAGGGTGATTACACCGCATACGACGGTGTGCTCATGCTGGTGATCGACGTTAACGGCAACGCCGCCATGACGGTGGGGGAGTACGAGCCACTAGCCGATACGTCGGCCAAGGCGCTGCGTGCCCGTTCCGCCGAGGCTCGCTCCGAGGCCGACGAGACCGGCGTGGCGCCCGAGCTGCTCGCTGCCGTCAACAACGGCGAGCTCGCCTTTGTGGCGCCGGCGGACGAGTGCCTGTGCGGCACGGCGACGCTCATTGAGCAGCTGGCCCAGACCAAGGGCATTCCGGTCACGCGCGTAGATATTCCCGCGCAGCTTAAGGGCGCGCTGTTCCTGGTGAGCGACGAGCACGGCGTGGTCCCCGCAACCGAGACGGACGCCGCCGAGGCCGACGCCGCCACGGTCGCCTTCTTCTCCGAAGGCTACGAAAAGCTCCGCGCCCGCCGCTCCTAACCTCAAGGCGGGGCGGGCTTACTGAAGCGAGCGAGCGCGTTCGATGGCGTAGGCGAGCGACAGCTGCTCCATCTCCGGGGCGCATTTGTAGCTCAGCCCGGTGAGAGCTGTCACCTTATCGAGGCGATATCGAATCGTGTTCGGGTGCTGGCTGGTCTGCTTGGCGGTTTGCTCGATACGTCGGTCGTTCTCGATGAATGCGGCGAGCGTGGATTCCAACTCACTGCCATGCTCGCTGTCGTGCTCGCGTATCGGCGAGAGAATCGCCTCCGAGAACGACCGCATCTCCGGGGTTTCCGCAAAAGGCATCACGGTTCTCAGGATGCCGAGCTGCGCATAGCGGATGGGGCCCTCGGCTCGTTGACAAGATAGGCGCTGTGCGTAAATCGCCTGCGAGATCGCCTGCGCCACCGCCTCGTCTCCAAACAGAATATCGCTGATGCCGAGCCCTTCCGCTCCGCCGTCGATACCGCTAGTCTCGATGAGCTCCGTGAGCGCCTGCACGATTCGCTCCACATCGAGCGTCTGCTCCGAGTCACTTGTCGCTACGAATAACAAACCTCCGTCATAGGGTGCCAGCATGTTGTGGCATCCGGCGAGGGTCGATTTTGCACAGAGACGTTCGATTTGCAAAAACGTACGCGGGTCGAGGGGCTCTGCAAACGATGCGAACAGGGCGACCGCTTCGTCCAGAAATGACGGTTTGAGGCCTCGGATGCGTCGGCAGATGGACTCAGGCGATACATCTGTCCTTAGGGCATCGATCTCGCGCTGCGCGAAGTCGATGGACGCGAGCTGCTCGATATGCCGTTTGACCTCATAGATGACGCCGTCAAAGAACAGTGAGTCGTCGGTCGTGAGAAAGACCGGGTAGTGCCGCGCGTTGGCGTAGCGGATGGCTTGGTCGGGAATCGGGATGTGCAGGACGTTTTTGATGATAAGACCGCTCGTTCCCTTGGCGACGAGGTATTTCACGGCTTCAGTGATGAGGTACGGGTCGTCCTTCGCATAGAGGAAGGTGCTAAGGACGATCTCGTCTGAGCTGAAGTTGACGCGCTGGTACTTGTTCTTGAGGCCAGGCATGAGTTCATAATCGAGGATCCCGACGCCGGAGACGGCACGCGAGACGCCGTCGCTGCCGGCGATTAGACGGACCGACCCCTCATATTCCCGTGAGAAGTCCGAGATGGTGTATAGCATCAACATCACCTTGTAAATCACTACAATAAGTACAGGTATAAATAGGATAATCGCACATCCGTATGCCTTTCATGCGAGAAATAGTTCAAATATCAGCTGATAGAACGAAAAATCAGATCGAGAATCGTTGTAGATTCCAACAAGAAATAATCCTTGGCGGCATCATTACTAAACCGTACAGTGAAGCAACGTATAGCTTTCGCTGAAAGGAGCGATGATGGGGCAGATGGTGGTGCTATCGGCCGAGGAAGTTTCCAAGGTGCTGACAATCGAGGATGCAATCGCTGCTGTGGAGGAGGCATATCGCCAGAAGGCAACGGGCAAGGGTGTTGCGTGGCCGATGGTATATGAGCAGTTCGAACCCGGCGTGGCCGATATGGATATCCGCTCGGGCGAGTTGGCGGGAAGCGGTCTCTTCGGCCTCAAACTCACTGCTTGGTTCTCTCAGAATCCCAAAAAGGGGCTGCCCGAGATCTTTGGCACCACGCTGCTGTGCGACAACGCGACGGGCGAGCCGCTGGCGCTGCTTAATGCCTCCGCTGTCACTGGGCTTCGCACCGGTGCCGCCGCTGCGCTCGGTGCCAAGTGGCTGGCTCGGGAGGATGCGTCCAAACTGCTTGTTGCGGGTGCCGGCCATATGAGCACCTATATGGTGGCGGGCGTGCTCGCCGCCTGTCCCAAAGTGAGCGAGGTCAAGGTGTGGGAGCCGGTTTCCGATGCCGCGCCCGAGGCCCGCGTCGAGCGCATGCGTGACGAGGTCGCCCATATCTTGGGCGCCTGCGAGCATGCTCGCGAGGCATCCACCTATTCCATCGAGGCGACGGCCGACGGCCAAGGTGCCGCGGCAGAGGCCGACATCATCGTGACGATCACGCCGGCGACCAAGCCCATCATCCCCGATGCATGGGTGCGCCCCGGTACGCATATCTCCTGCGTCGGTGCCGACATGCCCGGCAAGCAGGAGCTCGCCTCGGCGCTTGTCGCCCGCGCCGCTGTTTACGTCGACGACCGCGAGCAATCGGTCGCGTCCGGTGAACTGGAGATTCCGGTTGCCGAGGGCGCCATCACGCCCGAGGACATCAAAGCGGAGCTCGGCGAAGTCATCGCCGGCACGGCTACGGGGCGTTCGGATGACGAGCAGGTGACGGTGTTCGATACGTCGGGCATCGCCGTTCAGGACCTTTCGGCATCGAAAATCGCCTACGACCGCGCCGTCGAGGCGGGGCTGGGTACCGTGGTGGAGCTGTAAGAAAGTCAAGGAAAGGAAACGACAATGCAGATCAAGGATTTTGCCGTCGAGCAGTGGATGAACGAGTGGGAGACCAAGTGCACCTACAACGTTGCGGAGACGTGCGTCTACTCCCTCACGCTCGACCAGCTGTTCGAGCTTACGAACACCGACAAGAAGGCGTGGCTCGATAGCCTGTGCTCGCGCCGATTCACCTACGGAGACATCGAGGGGCAGCCCGGCTTCCTCGAGGGGGTCGCGCGTCTCTATAAGACGGTCGAGCCCGGGCATATCGTGCCCACGCACGGCGCGACCGGTGCCAACTCCCTGGTTATTTCCACGCTTGTCGAACCGGGCGATCACGTAGTCTCCGTCAAGCCCACCTACCAGCAGCTTTACTCGATTCCCGAGATGTGCGGTGCGAAGGTCGATATCCTTCAGCTCGATCGTAAGAACGGTTACCACGTCGACGTTGACGCGCTTGATGCCCTGGTGACCGACGATACCAAGCTCATCTGCATCAATAACCCGGACAACCCCACGGGCGCCCTGCTCGACACCGATACGCTCAAGGCGATTGTCGAGGTTGCGCGCAAACACGACGCGTGGGTGCTCTGCGACGAGGTCTACCGTCTGCTTACTCAGACGGATGAGTACTGCGAGTCCGTGATCGACCTGTACGACAAGGCCGTCGTCACCGCATCCATGTCCAAGGTCTGGTCGTTCGCCGGCCTGCGTCTGGGCTGGGCGGTCACCAAGAGCCCGGAACTTCGCCGCGCGCTGCTCTCGCATCGCGACTACAACCTGATTTCCGCCGGCATATTCAGCGAGACGGTGGCGGAGCTGATTCTGGGCAACGCTTCCGTGATCCTTGAGCGCAGCCGTCGCATCGTCCGTCAGAACCTTGCTGTTCTGGAGAAATGGGTCGAGAGCGAGCCGCACCTGTCGTTCGTCAAGCCCGAGGCGGGTACCACCGCGCTCGTGTATTACGACTACGACATCGACTCCAGGACGTTCTGCATCGACATGATTAAGAAGTCCGGCGCACTCGTCACCCCGGGCGATTGCTTCGAGGAGCCCAAGAGCATGCGCATCGGCTATGCATACTCCGATAACACCGACGACCTGCAGAAGGGCCTGGATGCCATTTCTGCGTACATGCGTACGCTCGAGTAGAGGCTCGAGATCGAAGTGATGGGGCCGATCGGTTTAGGACCGAGGCCCCTATTTTCTCTCAAGGCTACCGAACACTTTTGTCATTTAGGTGCCCACGGGGTCGTATCGCTGCGACGCCGTGGGCATAATGGTGTGGAAGGTGCAAGTTACGCGAAATGGGAGGACACATGGCGCTGATTTATGTCGTTGAGGACGACGAGCCCATTCGTCGTGAGCTTGTCGACATCCTTGCCCGCGCCGGGTTTGAAATCGAGGCCTGCGAATCGTTTGAGCATGTCTCGCGCGATATTCTCGCCGCCGCGCCCGACCTGGTGCTGCTCGATCTCACGCTCCCTGTCAAAGACGGCCAGCACATCTGCCATGAGGTCCGTCGCGAATCCGAGGTCCCCATCATCGTTCTCACGTCGCGCACGACCGAGATCGACGAAGTCATGGCCATGACGCTCGGCGCGGACGACTTTGTTCCCAAGCCCTACAGCGCGCGCGTGCTTGTGGCGCGCATCAACGCACTGCTGCGTCGCACCGCGGCGGCAGGCGAGCGCAGTACACTTGTCCACAAGGGGCTGGAGCTCGACCTCGCCCGCTCAATGGTCACCAACACGCAAACCGGCACTAGCACCGAGCTCACCAAAAACGAACTGCGTATCCTCTCACTGCTTCTGAGTCGCGCGGGCAAGATTGTTTCGCGCTCGGCCATCATGCAGGACCTGTGGGACTCCGACGCCTTTGTGGACGACAATACGCTCACCGTCAACATCAACCGCCTGCGCACCACGCTCGAAAAAATCGGCATCAAGGGGTATTTGACGACGCATCGCGGCCAAGGCTATTCGGTCTAGGGGCCGGCTATGTCGTTTGGCAAATTCTTTAAAGATGCATTGCTTCCCGTCGCCGTGTGGACGTGCGGCGTGCTGCTGAGCTGCTTTGTGCTGACGGTCGCCGGTGCTTCGACATCTATTGTGGTCGTGGCGGTCGGCGTTTCCTTTATCTTTGGTATGCTCAGCATCGTGGTCGAGTACGCGCGTCGCCGCCGTTTTCTGCGTCAGCTGGAGCGCGCGGCCGAGGAGCTCGAGAGCCCCGCATGGGTGCAGGAGATGGTGCAATGCCCGACCTATGCCGAGGGCGAGCTCGAGTACGAGGTCTTGCGCCGGGTGGGCAAAGCCGCTTGCGACGAGGTTGCCGAAGGCCGGCGTCAGACCGATGACTATCGCGACTATATCGAGAGCTGGGTCCACGAGGCCAAACTGCCCCTGGCGGCGGCTCATCTAATTTTGGAAAACCTGGATGGCAGCGAAGACGACCTGTCTCGTGTGGATGACCTGGGCCGTGAGTTGGCTCGCGTGGAGCGCTATATCGACCAGGCGCTGTACTACGCGCGCTCGGAAGTTGTGGAACGCGACTACCTGATTCGCCGCTGGGATCTCAAGACCTTGGTGACGGGCGCGATTAAAGCCAACGCGCGCGAGCTCATTGCGGCGCACGTGGCCCCGGTGTGCGAGAACCTCGACTTCGAGGTCTTTACCGACGAGAAGTGGCTCGAGTTTATTCTGGGCCAGCTCATTCAGAACAGCATTAAATATGCGCGTGAGGACGGCGCAAAGATCGTGTTTTCGGGCGCGTTGCTGGACGAGGGCCTGGCGAGCGAACGCATTGAGCTCACCGTCGCGGACAACGGCTGCGGCGTGAGCGCGGCCGACCTGCCGCGCGTGTTCGAGAAGGGCTTTACCGGCGATAACGGCCGCACCACCAAGCGTGCAACAGGTATTGGCCTCTACCTGGTGGCGCGCCTGTGCTCCAAGATGGGCATCGACGTCACCGCAGCATCCGACTCCGGCGAAGGCTTTGTCGTCACGTTTGCCTTCTCAACCAACAAATTCCAATACTTTGAGTAGCCGGGCCGTCTTGCGGTGCGGACGGCTATGTTCCCGAACGTGAACTTAGCTAAGGCAACTGGCGCTATGTTTCCGAACGTGAACACAGCTATGAGGCTCAAATGAATCTCCCATAACAAAAACGTGCAGTCCAAACAAAACGTGCCGCCCCAAACGGGGCGGCACGCCATTTTTCTATCAGACAACTCGTTGAAGTAAGGCTGCGAAGGCCGCGGGGCCGGGAGGGGTTTCCTAAGGGCACATCCCGCAGCCGCAACGCGGCGAGGACGTGCCCGTGGAAACCCCGCAGGCCCCGCGGCCGGTGGGAGCAACGCTACTTCACGACCAAGATGTCGCAGTCGGTGTTGCGTAGCAGGAACGTCGAAATCGAACCCAGGAGCGCGTACTTGATCGAGGACAGGCCGCGTGCGCCGCAGAGTACCAGGTCGGGCTTGACCACGTCGAGCATCTCGTCCTTGAGCGTCTCGCGAATACGGCCGGCGCGAATCATGACCTCGACCTCGGGAATATTGGGATTGGCCTTGGCCTCTTCGAGCTGCTTGGCGATGGAGTTCTTAAATGCCTCCTCTAGGCCGTTGACCAGATCGACCGGATAGGAACCGGCGCTCTCGAGCGCCGTGGAATCGATAACGTGGCCGATGATTAGCTTGGCGCCGTTGTTCGCGGCGACCTTGATGGCGCGTGCGAGCACAAAATCCTGCTGCTCAGTACCATCGAGTGAAACAAATACCTTGGTGTAGCCCTCGTTCATGGTTTCCTCCTTGGTCTATCGCACGGGCGCGGGGCTCGTGCATCGGGCGGGCGCGGGCGCGTTGGCCGCCGAACACTTTATCTTGTTGCAGTTATACCCAAGGATTTGGGTTTGACCGCTCGCAATTCTGTGAACGGACGAGTTTTTTGGTAAGGGTGGGCGCAGACGCGCCCGAACGGTTGATAATGGGACATCGCCCGCACCGTCCGCAGAACAATATCGGCGGGTGTCTAACGAGGGGGTCCCTTTGGATATCATCGAGCTTCTAAAATCTGCCTTCATGGGCCTGGTCGAGGGCATCACCGAATGGCTGCCTGTTTCGTCGACCGGTCACATGATCTTGGTGGACGAGTTCGTCAAGATGAACGTGAGCGAGACGTTCTGGAATATGTTCCTGGTCGTGATTCAGCTCGGCGCCATTCTGGCCGTCTGTGTGCTGTTCTTCCATGAGCTCAATCCGTTCTCGCCCAGCAAGGGCAAGGAGGGCCGTCGCGACACCTGGGTGCTGTGGGGCAAGATTGTGCTCGGCTGCATTCCCGCCGCGGCGATCGGCCTGCCGCTCAACGACTGGATGGAGGAGCATTTCTACAATGCTCCCGTCGTGGCGCTGGCGCTCATTGTGTACGGCGTGCTGTTTATCGTGATCGAGAACTGGCGCGCGAACAAGCGCGACCAGGCTGCTCTTGCCGGTTCGTTTGGTTCGCGTGCTGTGGTGGCGGGCGGACGTCCCGCCGGTGCGCATTTTGCCGCGCCCGCTGCGACTGCCGCCGCAGACGATGACGATAGCTTGGACTTTGGCTCCATCACTACGCTCGAGGATCTGAGCTGGAAGACCGCGCTGGGTATCGGTTGCTTCCAGGTGCTTTCGCTGATTCCGGGCACATCGCGCTCCGGCTCCACGATCATCGGCGGCCTGCTTTTGGGCTGCACGCGTTCGGTGGCGTCCAAGTTTACGTTCTTCCTGGCCATTCCCGTCATGTTTGGCGCGAGCGCGCTCAAGCTGGTCAAGTACTTTATTAAGGGCGGTACTTTCGGCACCAACGAGATCGCCATCCTGGGCGTGGGCTGCATCGTCGCCTTTGTGGTGTCGCTCATTGCCATCAAGTGGCTTATGGGCTTCGTCCGCCGTCACGACTTCAAGTGCTTCGGCGTCTATCGCATCATCCTGGGCATCGTGGTGCTCGCGTACTTCTTTGTCCTGGAGCCTATGCTCGGCCTGTAACTTGGTTGACGCTGCGCGGCGACCAGAGCGACAACTTGTCATTCAAAGGGGGTGGCATGACCAAAAGGTCTATGCCGCCCTCTTTTCATGCCAATTTGTTCGCCCTGGCCGCCGCTCGCTGCTGCTGCCATGACATCGGCGGTTTCGTGATTGCCAATAGATTGGTGCAAAGTAACCTGACCCCATTGCGCCAAATCCGCTGGGCGGGCCCGATTGTGGCGGACGGAGTCGTGGTGTGATTTGCGTCGGTGTCCGCGCGGCTCGGTATACTGGTACGGCTCAAACTATGGCGCCGCCCGCAGGCGCGCCGTCCGTCAGATGAGGAGTCGCCCATGACCCAGCCCTTGCCCTGGGAAAAGAACGCCGCGGTACCCGTGCCGCCCACGCCGGAACCCGTGCCGCTCGATACATACACCGCCCCCGCTGCGCCGGAGCCCGAGCTCGTTCCGCTCGACATCTACGACGCTCCCGCGCCGGCGCCCAAGCCCGCCAAGCCGCTCGTCGACATCGACAGCCTTAATCCCGCCCAGCGCGAGGCGGTCCTGTCCACCGAGGGCCCGTTGCTGGTGCTCGCCGGCGCCGGCTCGGGCAAGACCCGCGTCTTGACCTTCCGCATCGCACATATGCTCGGCGACCTGGGTGTTAAGCCTTGGCAGGTTCTTGCCATTACGTTTACCAACAAGGCCGCGGCAGAGATGCGCGAGCGTCTGGCGGCGCTCATTCCCAGCGGCACCCGCGGCATGTGGGTGTGCACCTTCCATGCCATGTGCGTGCGCATGCTGCGTGAGGACGCCGACCTGCTGGGTTATACCGGTCAGTTCACCATCTACGATGACGATGACTCAAAGCGCATGGTGCGTGACATTATGCAGGCGCTCGGCATCGAGCAAAAGCAGTTCCCCATCAACATGATCCGCAGCAAGATCAGCTCGGCCAAAAACGCCATGATCGGCCCCGAGGACATGCTCAAGAGCGCCGATAGCCCCAACGACAAAAAGGCCGCGCAAGTCTACCTGGAGCTGGAACGCCGCCTGCGCGCCGCCAATGCGATGGACTTCGACGACCTGCTCGTGCGCGCGCTCGAGCTGCTGCGCACCCGCCCCGAGGTGCTCGATAAGTACCAAGAGCGCTTCCGCTACATTAGCGTCGACGAGTATCAGGACACCAACCACGTCCAGTACGAAATCGCCAACCTGCTGGCCGCCAAGTACCAAAACCTCATGGTCGTGGGCGACGATGACCAGTCCATTTATAGCTGGCGTGGCGCCGACATCACCAACATCCTGGACTTTGAGCAGGACTTTAAAAACTGCAAGACCGTTAAGCTGGAGCAGAACTACCGCTCCACGGGCCATATCCTGAGCGCCGCCAACGCCGTGGTGCGCCACAACTCGCAGCGCAAGGACAAGCGCCTGTTTACGGCCGAGGGCGATGGCGAGAAGATCCAGGCCTTCCAGGCAAGCGATGAGCGCGACGAGGGCCGCTGGATTGCCGGCGAGATCGAGAAGCTGCATGCCAAAGGCACGAGCTATGACGATATCGCCGTGTTCTATCGCACCAACGCCCAGTCGCGTATCCTCGAAGATATGTTCCTGCGCGCGGGCGTGCCCTACAAGATCGTGGGCGGCACGCGATTCTTCGACCGTGCCGAGATCCGCGACGTCATGGCCTACCTTAAGATGATCGTGAACCCGGCCGACGAGATGAGCGTCAAGCGCGTCATCAACACACCGCGCCGTGGCATCGGCTCCACCTCGATCCAAAAGATCGAGCAGCTGGCGCGCGACAACCGTTGCTCGTTCTTCCAGGCTTGCGAGATCGCGTGCGCCGAAACCGGCATGTTTAGCGCCAAGGTGCGCAACGGCCTGTCGAGCTTTGTCTCGCTGGTGCGCGAGGGCCGCCGCATGGACGGCGAGCTCAAGGACGTTGTCGAGATGATTGTCGATAAGACGGGCCTGCTGCAGGCGTTTCGCGCCGAGGGCACCATGGAGTCCGAGAGCCGTGCCGAGAATATCCAGGAATTTCTGGGCGTCGCTGCCGAATTTGAGGAAACGCACGAGGATATCGAGGGCACGCTCGAGAGCTTAGAAGAGCTGCGCGCAGCCGGTGTTGCCGACGTGCCTGCCGGCGCCGAGCCCGAGCCCGTCGTGGTGAGCGCGCCCGCGCCCAAACCGGGACCGTCCGCCCCGGCATCCTCGTTTGAGGCACTCGTCGGCGCGCGCGATGCTGCAGGTTCCAATCCGCTCGATAGCCTAGCCGCCCCGGCGCTCTCGCCGCAGGATGCCCTGGCCGCCGCCATCGCGGGCAACGCGTATGCCGCGCCGACGGAGATGCCGGCGGGTGTCGTACATGCCGACGAGATCGAGCGCACCTACGGCCCGCTCACCTGTAAAGCGCTGCCGGCACTCATGGAGTGGCTGGCCCTGCGCTCTGACTTGGATTCCCTGGCCGGCGAGACGCATGCCATCACCATGATGACCATCCACTCCGCCAAGGGCCTGGAGTTCCCGGCAGTGTTCGTGGCCGGCATGGAGGAGGGCATCTTCCCGCACGTGCACGACTTTGGCGGCAGCGATGACCCGGGCAAGCTCGAGGAGGAGCGTCGCCTGGCCTACGTCGCCATCACGCGTGCCCGTAAGCGCCTGTTCCTGACCTATGCGGCCACGCGTCGCACCTACGGCTCGACCTCTGCCAACCCGCGCTCGCGCTTCCTCAACGAGATTCCGTTTGAGGATATCGAGTTTAGCGGTATCGGTTCTGCCGGTTTTGAAGGCACGGGTTGGGAGAAGCGCGGCGACCGTCACGGCACCTTTGGCTCGGGCATGGGTTCGGATATGTATGGCGGCAAGGTATTTGGTTCGCATACGCGCTCGACCGGCGGTTCCGGTTCGCGTGGCGGATCGAGCTTTGACGATTTCTTTGGTGGCAGCAGTTACGGGACCGAGCGCCATCGTGGGGTCTCGCCCGACGCTGGCCGTGTTGCCTCGACCTTTGGCTCGGGCACACCGCGAGCCAAAAAGCCCTCGTCCAAGGTGTCCCCGACGGTGGAGCGCAAGGTTGATCGCGCCAGCGCGTCGCAGGACTTTGCCGCGGGCGATACCGTGAGCCACAAGACCTTTGGCACGGGTACCGTGATCTCGGTCACCGGAGACATGATCGAGGTCCAGTTCGAAAAAACCGGCCAGACCAAAAAGCTGATGAAGGGCTTTGCTCCGATCGTCAAGCTGTCGTGATCCCGGCGGACCTGGGCGGGCGTATGGGGCAACATCGCCTGCTCGGGCAGTCCTGCGCAAGACGGAGGCCACATTAAGTGGCCTCCTTTGCGTGCGGAACTCGCGATCGATGTTGCCCCATACGCCCGCCCAGGTCCTTGGGTAACGTTGCTGGACGAACGTCGCTTTTCTCGTTCGCTTTTTGATCTGGAGAGCCGGGTGGGCTGATAGAAAAATAGATGTGAGTAGGGGCTCTCCCATTTGATGAGCGGGGGAGCCTCTTTATTGCGTTTGGATTGTTTCTTATGACTTTAGGGATTGAGCGTTTTATACGATTCAGTATAATTTCAGATAGATACTAAAATGTAACTGAAATGAAAAGGGTGATTGGACATGCTGCTAAATTGTCTCCCAAAAAGACTCTTCTCTTTAGAGCTCGCCATCGACCCGGAGCCAGTTGAGATGCAGATTCCTCGCATGTATCTTGAACGGTATTCGCTTCGCTTGGCACGGCTTGGCATGTCTGAGCAGGGCCGTTTTATTGTTGCGGAACCTAAAGAACCGCCCAGTGTCATTTCGGCGCGAAATCTCGTCAATGCAGTGCTTACGTTAGATGCTCGTCCGGTGGCAATTTGCTGGGATGCTATGGATTTAGGTTTTATGCGCGCGCTTTCTTCGGAGGGAATCGCATATATCCGAGATGAGCGAAATGCGTTCCTGCCGTTTATCGGAGCCGTTATTTCCGATGAAGTGCTGGGTGCTTCTCCCGCTGCTCCGCTTTCGTCCCAATCTCAACGAATCGTCCTAAATCTCATTGCGGGACGATGGGTTGACTGCTCCGCCGGCGACCTAGCGCGTCTGTGTGGCAAAAGCGCGGCAAGCGTCAGCGGCTATCTTTCGGAAATCGCCGCTATAGCTCCTGGGTTGATTATGCGGGACGGCAAAAAGCGTATATTGTGTGACGCCGGGCTGTCGACCGAGACGTTGCTAGATGGGTTTGAGGACTATCTTCGCACGCCAGTTTTAGAGCGAATCCGGCTCAAGAAGGTTATCGAGAGAACAGAGCTACGTGCCGTTGATGCGCTGCTTTCCGGTGTGTCTGCCCTTAGCTATATGTCCGACCTTGCCCATGAAGACTCTGCTCCAACCATTGCTCTCGAAAAATATCAGCTAGAGGCCTTGAAAGAGCATATGGGCGACAGATGGCTGGAGGCTCAGTGGTACGAACCGGCGGCAGTTGTGATTGAGGTCTGGTCGTATCCCGTGGACGCGCCGTCCGATATTAGTTTTGACGCGACTGGTTTGCAGTGTGTCGACCCGTTTTCCTTATACGTTGCTTGCGCAAAAGCAGATTACAAAGAAGATCGTCTGCTCGACGCGGTCGAACAGCTCAGGAGGACGATATGTCAAAAGTGAGGGGAATAGAGCGATTTGCCGATGCCATGAGCGGCTGTAAAGGCGGTTACGTCCTTATTGGTGGAGGGGCCTGCAGCGTTCTATTTGACAATGAGGGCGATTCGTTTAGAGCTACTGAAGACTTGGATGTCGTCGTAATTGTTGATGGGAAAGGCGTTGAATTCGCCACTGCATTGTGGGCATTTATCAAAGCTGCCGGATATGAGACTGGAAAGGTCGGCGATGGAAGGTGCACTTACTATCGGTTCTGTTTGCCCGAAGGATCAAGGCAAGTCCTAGACTATCCCGGCCAAATTGAGCTATTTGCCCGACATCCTGATTTTGTGCTCGAAGATGAAACGAGCGAAGTGGCACCTCTTTCCTTTGACGGGGCCGTATCAAGTCTTTCGGCAATTATTCTCGACGATGGCTACTACGAATTTATTCGCGACAACGCAACGAACGTAGAGGGCATTACGTTGCTCGATGCGCTCCATATCATTCCCCTCAAGATGCGTGCACACATTGATATCAATAGGAGCTATGAAGAAGGGCGCCATTGCAACGATAAAGATCGACGAAAGCATCGCTCGGATATTGTTCGACTTGCGGGTTTGTTGCCGCCTTCGGCTCGCTTGGAGCTAATAGAGCAAATGAGGGCTGATGCCGGAGACTTCTTTGCGGACTTTTCTTCTTATGTAAATCGGCAGACCGATCGTAAAGAGAGAGCACGTCTTCAGGACACATTATCGTTTCTCGAAAAGGTCTACCTATAGGCACCTTGATTCGTTATGTATGGCGAGGGGCTCTCCCGTTTGATGAGCGGGGGAGCCCCTTGTTGCTTTTTGATTGTCGTAACTAGCCAGAGGCTCGTCGGGACGGGGCGCGGGGGTTTGGTCGATCGCGAGTTCCGCACGAGCCGGAGAGCACTTAATGTGCTCTCCGTGCGAGCAGGACTGTCCGAGCAGGCGACCAAACCCCCGCGCCCCGTCCCGACGAGCGCTTGGGGACCGGTGACCTACAGGTGGCTGATGATCAGTTCCATCTTGCCTTCGAGGTCGATGGAGCTGACGGTGCTCGGGGCCAGCAGGTGGCTTCCCTTGTGGACGGGGTCGCCGCAGACGATGCCTTCCCCGTCGATGACTGACAGGCACATGAAGGGCCAGCGCTGGTCGAGGGTCTTGCTGCCGTCGACGCGCACGCGATCGACGGTGTAGTGGGAGCCAGACTCGAGCTCGGTCACGCCATCCACCTCGGGCGCGGTCACCGTGCCGTCGGTCGGAGCCTGAGCGTCAAAGTTTATGCAGTCGAGGCTCTGCTCAATGTGCAGGGGACGCAGTTTGCCGTCGGTGCCGGGGCGGTCGTAATCGTACAGGCGATACGTCACGTCGCACGACTGCTGCGTTTCCAAAATGAGCGTGCCGGCCTTGATGGCGTGAACGGTACCGGAATCAATCTGGAAAAAGTCGCCCTTGTGGATCGGCAGTACGTTGAGCATGTTGTCCCAGCGGCCGTCCTTGATCATCTGTGCGGCTTCTGCGCGGTCTTTAGCACGCTGGCCGACGATGATCGTGGCGCCGGGCTCGCAATCCAGCACGTACCAACACTCGGTTTTACCCAGGCTGCCGTTCTCGTGCTCGGCGGCGTACTCGTCGTTGGGATGAATCTGGATCGAAAGGTCGTCCTTGGCATCCAGAATCTTAATGAGCAGCGGGAACTCCTTGCCCTCGCAATTGCCAAAGAGCTCGCGGTGCTCGGCCCACAGCCATGAAAGCGTGTGGCCGGCATACGGGCCCTCCGCAATCTGGCAGTCACCGTTGGGATGGGCCGAGATGGCCCAGCACTCACCGATGGGACCCTCGGGAATGTCGTAGCCAAATACGGTTTCGAGCTGGCGGCCGCCCCAGATCTTCTCGTGGAAGATCGGCGTCAGTTTAATCAAATCGGACATATTCATACCCCATTGTGTTGCGCGGGCGCTGCACAAAACAGCTCAAAGCGAGCGCCCGCATGACTACAAAAACCTATGCCAACGTTACGTTGTGCAACTCAAAGCGGTCGCCAACGTTGCGCGAGATCGAATACTCAAAGGCGGCGCCGCTGTCCAAAAAGCCAATCTGGGCGAGCTCGAGCAGGGGAGAGCCAGGCTTGGTGTCCAGGCGCTCAGCTTCTTCCTTGGTTGCTGCCACGGCGCGAATGGTAC